>CAIWHS010000577.1 GCA_903912515.1 uncultured Planctomycetaceae bacterium | reverse complement strand
TGTTGTCTTGCCGGTTAGTGATCCAGTTCGCCTGAGCAGCCTGAGGCTCCGGGTTGATAGGGAGTGCCAATTTGTCCTCCATCGTTTTACACAGGCTAATTGTTACCCGCGGTACCGACGAGGGTAAGCAATTTCGTCTCGATGCCCAAGAAGGGGGCATGTTGCTAATTGGCCGGGACCCTTTGGCTAAAGTTCGCCTGTCGGATACCGAGGTTTCGCGCCGCCATGCCGAATTGACATGCGGTCTGGAAGGTTACAGGTTGCGTGATTTGGGAAGTGCCAATGGCACCTTGGTCAATGGTCGTGCTGTCCAGGATGTGTTGCTTGTTTCCGGTGACCGGCTTCAACTTGGCCAAACCCAAATGGTCTATGTGGGAGCCACCCAAGGTAAGTCCCCTCCCGGCCTGCTTGCGGAGCGCATCGGCCTTTTGGCCCGCAAAGGTGAGGCGAGTGTTACAGGGACTGTGGTCAGCCGTATGGCTGCGGAAGAAGGCGACCGTTTGCTGCGCGGTGGCGGAGAAGGCGAGGGAGAGTGGCTCAGACGCTCGTTAGCCAACCTTGGTGTCATGTATGAGACGGCCAGTGCTATAAACC
Source organism: uncultured Planctomycetaceae bacterium (assembly GCA_903912515.1). Taxonomy (GTDB): domain Bacteria; phylum Planctomycetota; class Planctomycetia; order Gemmatales; family Gemmataceae; genus UBA6894. The sequence goes on along the minus strand of CAIWHS010000577.1, from coordinate 3,577 downwards.
ATATTCTCGATCTTGATGAGCTTCTTAGTCGTATATTGGAGCTGGTTTTTCGCAGTATGGATGCCGACCGCGGCTGCGTGATGCTGTCGGATCCCGAATCGGCCGATCCCCGGTCCACATCCGCGTTCACACCCAAGGCTGTCCGCTGGCGCGGTGGCCTGCATGGGGCCCCGCCCCCGGGAGTGGAGGGGTTGACCGTTTCGCGCACTTTGATCGAGCAGGTTTTGACGCGCAAAGAAGGGGTTTTGGTTTCAGATGCGGCAACTGACCGCCGGTTCCAAACGGCCCCAAGCATTGTCCAGTCCAGGGTGAGGGAAATCCTTTGCGTTCCCATGAAGGGAAGAAGTGAGATTTTGGGTCTACTTTATGTAGACACTACCCGTGAAACAGCACCAGCCGATTGGCTGAAGGCTACCCCTCCAGAGCCCGCCTTTCAAGAAGATCACCTGAAACTGGCAATGGCCATCGGGCATTTGGCCGCCCTGGCAGTGGAGGAAAATCGCAACCATCAGGCGCTGCTTCAGGCCGAGCGCTTGGCGGCTGTGGGAACAGCCATGGCTTCCCTTTCGCACCACATCAAGAACATTTTGCAGGGTTTGAAAAGCGGTACCGAAATCATTTCGTTGGGACTCGACAACAACAATTTGGAAATGGCTCGTCAGGGCTGGCGGATCATGGATCGCAACCAGCAGCGCATTTACGACTTGGTGCTGGACATGCTTTCTTATTCCAAAGAGCGCGAGCCTGTTCTTGAGCCGATGGACCTTTCCGCTGTTTTGCGCGAAGTTTTCACACTGGAGCAAGGGAGGGCTAGTGGAAAGGGGGTCAGCATGAGCCTGACCGGGGCCGAGACTTCCCAGCCTTTGGAGGCCGATGCTGAGGGCTTGCATCGCCTGCTGATGAATTTGGTCGGTAATGCAATAGATGCTACCGCCGACCTGGAAGATGAGGCCGGCAATCCGGTGGAGGGGCGGGTCGAGATTAATTTGGTCACCGAAAGGCTCGGCGAAGGCCAGCCCGAGTGGGTTCGGGTGGAGGTCAGCGATAACGGTTCAGGAGTTCCGGAAGACTTGCGGCGGGAGATTTTCAAGCCTTTTGTCAGTACCAAGGGTTCGAAAGGCACAGGTTTAGGTCTACCTGTGAGCCGGAAAATTGCTCAGGAGCATGGAGGCGATTTGATGCTTTTACCGAATGAGCCTTCCGGATGCCGATTTGTACTAAAGCTACCTTCAAGAATTCTTGGTGAGAAGACTGAGAGGGCACCAGAAGCCCATTCACCAATAATTTTGCAATCAACTTCTCCTCTGGCCGATAATTTACCGAGGGAAGGGTGAGTTCTCTTATGTAAGTTGTTTAATACCAATAGTTTACATGTGTTTTCATGCACATAAAGAGTGAATTGGGCCTTGATGCCAGCTTGTGTCGGCCTGCAAAAACAAAGTAGAATGTAAACTGGATTCTGGATATGGACTTGGGGCCATTTTGGGATCCGTGGACCCAGAGAGTTTCTGTATGAGTCGTGCCACCGTGGCTTCCGTGATGAATCGCGAGATTATCGAGGCAACCTACCATCAGTGGAGGTTGGATCCATCATCGGTAGACCCTTCCTGGTCATACTTCTTCGAGGGGTTCGAAGCAGGTTTGGCTGCCATGGGTGATTCGGCTTCACAGCCGGTTGCCGCATTGGTCTCAAAGCCTTCCCAGCCTGCCTCAGAAGATGGACGGGACGCACGGGACCATCTGGGGATTTCCCGACTGATTCACCGTTATCGAGACCTTGGGCACTTGGTGGCCGACCTCAATCCGCTTCAACCAGCGCCCGACAAAGACAGCCCTTTGTTGGCGGTCGAGCAGTTCAATCTTTCCAACGAGGATTTTGATCGGCAGTTTGACTGTTCCGAGTTCTATGGCATGGAGCGGGCCAGCCTTCGCGAATTGCTGGACGTTTTGCGTGAAACTTATTGCAGGACGATCGGGGTCGAATTTACCCACCTTCAAGATCCTGAAATGCGACGCTGGCTGGCCCAACGGATGGAAGTGGGCCGCAATCGGGGCGAATTCACCAAGGAAAGACGAATTTTGGTGCTATCGCAGCTGCTGGCTGCGGAACGCTTTGAGGATTTTCTCCACCGCAAATTCATTGGGCAGAAACGCTTTTCCCTCGAAGGTGGCGAAGCTTTGGTGCCGCTGTTGGATTCATTTATCGCTGCGTGTCCAGGCATGGGGGTAGGCGAGGTGGTTTTGGGCATGGCCCACCGCGGTCGCTTGAATGTGCTGGTTAATACCTTGGGCAAGCCTTTTGAAGAGGTTTTTGCAGAGTTCGAGGAAAACTACGATCCCTCCACCATGGGCGGCGATGGAGATGTGAAATACCACCTCGGCTATTCCAATGACCGCGTTTACAACAATGGCAAGGTGCATCTGACCCTAACGCCTAATCCCAGTCACTTGGAGGCGGTCAACCCGGTCGTAGAGGGCAGGGTGCGCGCCAAGCAAATGCGTATCACCGACCGCGAGCGCAAGAAGGTGCTCCCCTTGCTGATCCATGGCGATGCTGCTTTTGCGGGGCAGGGGATCGTTGCGGAAACCCTCAATCTCTCTGGCTTGCCCGGTTACACCACGGGTGGGACTGTGCACCTGGTCATCAACAACCAGATTGGTTTCACCACCGTTCCTGCAGATGCCCGATCGACCTTCCACTGCACCGATATGGCGAAAATCATTCAGGCACCCATTTTCCATGTGAATGGGGATGACCCTGAGGCTTGCGCTTATCTGGCTGAGTTGGCATTGGAATTTCGCCAAACTTTTAGGCGAGATGTGGTTATCGATATCGTTTGCTATCGAAAGTATGGACATAATGAGGGTGATGAGCCTGCTTTCACCCAGCCTGTCATGTACGGCAAGATTCGAAGTCGCCTCACGCCTCCCAAGCTGTATGCCTCAAGGCTTGAGAGTTCTGGCGTAATCGACAGCGAGCTCTTGGGCAAACTCAGCGAGGAAGTTGAAGCCAAGTTGCAGGCCGCGCTCGACAAGGAGCGTGGTGGAGTAATGCACTACAAGGGTATGCCTGGTTTTGAAGGCACCTGGAAGGGCATGACCAACCGATTTAGTTATGAACCGGCTCTTACCAGTCTTTCCTTGGTGGCACTGGAAAAGGTTGCGGTCGGTGTTAGTAGATTCCCTGAGACATTCCAGCCTAATCCCAAGGTGCGTGACCTTTTGGCTGGGCGGACCAAGGCTATTTTGGAAGACAAGCCATTTGATTGGGGTGCCGGGGAAATGTACGCGTTTGGCTCCCTTGTTCTTGAGGGGACCAGGATTCGTATTTCAGGTCAGGATTGCCGACGCGGCACATTTAGCCATCGTCATGCCGTCCTTTACGATGTAAGGGACGGGCATTCATTCTGCCCACTTGAGCACCTTTCAAGTGACCAAGAGAGATTCAAGGTCTACGACAGTTTGCTTTCAGAAGCTGCAGTGTTGGGTTTTGAATTTGGTTACTCGATGGATGCTCCTGATTCGTTGGTCATTTGGGAAGCGCAGTTCGGTGACTTCGTCAACGGGGCGCAATCGA
>CAIWHS010000576.1 GCA_903912515.1 uncultured Planctomycetaceae bacterium | reverse complement strand
ACTATAAATTGTTGTTTGCAGAAGTTTTGGAAAATCGGGGCCTAATGGAGCAGTCCCTTCGTGTATGGGAAGAGCTTTTGGTGCTTTCGCCCGAAAACCCGAAAGCCCTGGTTGGCACTGCCAGATTGCTCACAATCCTTCAGCGCCCGGAACAGGCCCTTCCCTTTCTCGATGGACCCGGAATAAATATTCCATCTTGCACAGCCTCTGCTTTGCGGGCCCTGAACTTGTTGCACTTGGGAGGCCGCCAACAACTCACCCAAGGTTTGGCGCTTCTTGACACTTCGGAAATTCAGATGGAAGTGGACTCGGAGCTAGTGTTGGCAACCAGGCTTAAATTACTTTGGACGCTGGGCAAAAAGCGGCAAGCCAGCACAATTTCCAAAACAATTTCCACATTATTTAGTAACAAAATCACGGTCGCAAAAGTGGAATGGTTGGAAGCTCTTTGGACAGGCCCAATCGACCTAAGCCTTATCCGGCTGGAAAAGCTTCTGGAATTGGATCCAAATTACACTTTGCAAGCTGCGCAAATCAACCACTGGATTGAATTGAAACTTTGGGATTTGGCCCTTGCCAAAAGCTCTTCATTGTTAAAAATCGCAGCCACTGAATCATGGATATTGGAAACGCGGGCAAGGGTTTTGGCATGTGCACCTCCAGAAGAGGGTGGCAATCCTGATGAAGCCGTAAAGCTTGCCCGCCAAGCTCGAAATTCGCTTGCTTTAGGATCACCGCAAGTGGATTTGACCCTCGCCTTTTGCCTTGCAAAAACAGGTTCCGCGCTTGGGCAAGAAGAGGCTCTGGAAATCACCAAAAAAGTGCTTTCAAGCATTGGCGACCAATACCCCCTATTACTACTTTTTGCTCAGAAAATGCTTCCAAAACTTATTTCCCGAAAATCTTTTATCTGGAAAGGACCAGAATGGCACCGTTTGATCCTGTCCTGAATATTCGCACCGTTTCCACCGTTCGCTTGGGTATCGCCACCGAGGGTGCATCTGGAATTTTGACCGGTTCCGAATATCGGGGCAAATCCGGTGCCCCCCTGCTTTGGTTTGTACATGGATTTCAATCTGAACGGATGGGAAACAAAGCCAAAGCTTTGCTCAATGCGGCCACAGGAATGGGCTGGTCGTTCACCAGTTACGACTTTCGGGGCCATGGCGAATCCTCGCCGTCAGCTCCGGCAATTCCCGAACACCCTTTGGCTGGCTTGTGCCATTCAAGCCTTGTTGCAGATATGGAATCGGTGGCGAAACATTTGGACTCATGGCACACAGGACCGCGGATTCTGGTTGGTTCTAGTATGGGTGGTTACGCCTCCGCATGGCATGCCGCATTACACCCCATGAAAGTGCAAGGATTGGTCTTGGTTGCTCCTGCTTGGCGATTTGGGCACACCATTCTCGGCAGGGTTGAAAAGGCCATTCCAGATGCCGCCAGACTTTGGAAAGAAACCGGTTGGTTCGACTACCCGGGTAGCATCACTCCGACCAAACTTTCATGGCGGCTGGTTGAGGAGGCAGAAGCGCATCCCTATCACATGTTGGCCCGAAAAATAAGCTGTCCAGTCAGGGTCCTTCACGCGATGGATGATGATATAATTGATTACGCAGAAAGTGTTGAAGCTTTAAAACATTTAACAGTCGATGCGCTCTTACTACTGGCACGCACAGGAGGGCACCGTTTGCTCGATCACCAGGATCAAATGGCTAACCTGGCTGTTACATTAGGTAAAAATTAGTGTAACCCTTCAGCCGCCTGCCGTGATTTTTGTCGGCAAAGGCGGAAGTTGTCCTGATCGCACATAAGATTTCAAGGATTCCACCAGCACCTGCACCGGGTTGTGTCCACGCATCTTGAGAGTGCGAAGGATGGTCATGAAGGTGGCCTGAGTCTGGGCCCCCTTCTCGCTGGCGTTACCGTAACTGTTCTTCCGGATCAGGACAGCAGGGCGTATTCCCCTCTCCCCTGCGTTGTTGTCCGGCGGCACCTCCTCGTGATCCAGGAAGGTGAGCAGTTCCTCCCGGTGCCGCCGCAGTCTCTTCTGTAGCCGCCGGGCATTTTTCTCCTTCCACACCCCGTCGATGAACTCGTCCAGGCGTTTCCGGATTCTGGCCTTCCGCCTTTCATAGACTTCCAGCACCATACTCGGTTTGTTTTTCTTCAGCCGCATACTGTCCCGAATCAGGCGGCGCAGCCGCCGGTGAAACTCCGGCCAGTCCTCGCCGGGATTGTGGTAGTGCCGAGTCCGCCTCAGGTCTCGCAACAGGTGGGGCAGGCACTTCTGCTTGGCAAGGCAGATAACCGAGTTGTAGGCAGCCCAGAAATCGGTCACTAAAACCCCGTTGAAGCAGGTGCGGAACAGCTTTTTCAGGACACCGCTGCCACGCTTGGGATCGATCAGGTAGTACACGGCATCCTTGGAGGCCAGGCACCACAGCCAGAAGGTCTTACCCTGCACCCGCCAACCCGTCTCATCGGCATTCAACACAGCTTGATCATGGATCTCGTCCAGAATGCCAAAGTACCAAGGCCGAAAAATCTCACCCACCCTGTGCCATGCCTGTATCAGCCCGCCTTCGGTCACCGGGAAATGCAGGTGGTAATTGTAGACATCCAGAATCTGGCTCAGCGTCGTACCCTGGAGGTAGTGCATCATCCCCGCCAAACAGATAGCATGGTGGCCGATTTGGCTGTCCGGTAGGGCATCCTCCACCACCGGTTCCACCTTCTTGCGGCACTGTCCGCACCAGTACCGAGGAATCACATGTTCGGTAACCGAGGGTTTGGAATCCGACTGGATATCCTCGATGATCCGGGAACGACTTGAATTGCATTTCGACACGCTGCCGGAGCAATCAGGACAGCGTTCGAGGCTGTGCGGCACGGTTTTGTCTGGCTTGGGTATTTCTCGACGGGAACCGGGGTGTCCTGGCCGGGCGCCGGGCTTCTTGCGCCGACCCTTGGTTTTTGGCTTGAGGAAGATGGCCGTCTGGCCCGATGGCGCGGACGGATCTGCCTTGCCAACTAAGCCGCTCAATTCAGCGACACGCTTGGCCAAGGTTAGGATTGCGAAAATGGAAGCCTCGGGCCCAAGTTCAACAATGGCACGCGCATCAGCCTCGGAAAATCCAAGGCCTATTTGGTTGAGAACCGAATCACGGGTTACCTCGGCTTCCATGCTTGGCATGGATCAACTTCAGCATGGCCGAATCCTTTTTGCAACAGCAGCTGAAGCTTTTTTCAGACAACCAATCCGGACCAAAATTTACTCTCATCTACGGCAATCGGCTGAAGGGTTACAATTTTTAAAACAATTCTCAGACTTTTATTCGGACTAAGGAGCTCTAACAAAACTGAGCCAACCTATTCCAGCAGATCATGATGCAGCCGATGGACAGGAAAGCTTGATGGATGTCATCACGCTTCTCGTAACGAACCCGCAGTCTCCTT
>CAIWHS010000575.1 GCA_903912515.1 uncultured Planctomycetaceae bacterium | reverse complement strand
TCGTGGCACGCAAGCACGAGGAAAGCAATGTGAAGCAAATTGTTGAAGAGTTGAAGGCTCGCAGTTTGGGCAACCACCTTTGAGCCAGCAAGCGCCCCCAAACGCTCCTCCCCCACCTCCGCCGGGCAAGGTCCTGGCGGTCGACCCGGGGGAGAGGCGTATTGGCTTCGCAATTTCCGATCCCGAACGCAAATTCTCATTCCCCCTCACCCAAATCGAGCGCACCACGCCTGAGCGCGATGCCATTCGGGTGATCGAACTAGTCAAGGAGGAAAGAGTCGTTCTACTGGTCGTGGGCCTGCCACTCCGTGGGCGGGGCGAGGAGGGGGCCAGCGCCGACCGTGCTCGTGCCCTGGGGACTTGGCTTGCTCAGGTCACCGGCCTGCCCATAGTCTATTGTGATGAGTCCTATTCCACGCGCCTTGCTGAAAAAAAGCTTTGGGCTGCCGGCCTTAGTCACGCACAGCGCAAGGCCCGACGCGATGCCGTCGCCGCCCAAGGAATCCTCGAAACATGGATAGAGTCTGGTTGCCCCGAGGGCAGGTCAGATTCAGCCGGGCCCTGATTCCTGCCATGCCTCAAAAAAACACCTCGCTTCAACTTTCCCAAATCCCTGTTTTCACAAGGGTTTTACCGGCCATCGGCCCACGGTAAAAATAAGTATCCACCAGCCCGTCCACCCCTTCCAAATCTATCTTTTCACGGGTGTATAGGGTTGGAACCCCCTCATGTTGGTCCAGCCTTGCCAAAGTCTCCTGACTCACCGCGTACAGCTCTCCCTGCACAGTTTTCAGGCCCGCCAGCCGGACCAATCCGGGGTATTCGCCACAATTCAATAGAAAATAGCCCGGAGATGTGCTGGCATTTCCCAGAAATTCCGCATCTTCCAGTAAAGAGTTTGCACCAAACCCTTTTTTCAAAGTCCCATAAACAAACAGGCGAAAAAAGCTCATGCGATGGCTTCCATAATGGTGGGACGGCTGCCAAAAAGGTGATAGAAGTCTGGCTCGGAGATCTGCCTGAATCGGACCCGGTCGCCCGGGCGCAGGGCAAACCAGCCTGACTCTCCCTCTGTCAAATCCGCCAAGATGCAAGGTGTGCGACCAATTAGTCTCCAGCCACCCGGCACCTCTGCCGGATAAATACCGGTTTGCCTGCCAGTGATCCCAACGCTGCCGGCCGGCACCCGTGTCCGTGGAGATGGAAGCCGGTCCAACCCACTCATGCCGTCAGTCAGCCAACCCATATAGGGAAATCCTGGCACAAAGCCGATAGCAAAAACAGTATATTCAGCCCCTGCATGCATTCTGGCTAGGCTCGCGCCATCCGTATGAAGCGCCTTTGCCGCTTCCTCCAAATCCGGCCCAAGGCTGTAGCAGCAAGGAATTTCAATCAAACGGCCCGCGCTTGCGCCATTGCTTGGGGCTATCAAACCCAGTCGCTTCTCCAGTTCCAGCCTCGATTGGTTAGTCAGGCACGCAAATACCGCTACCGTTCGGTAAGACGCCACTATTTCCCATTTCGCAGGCAGCTTTTCCCGCGCCGCTAGCGACCACGCCAAGGCGGCTTCCTCGTTGCCAAAACGCGCGAGCAGCCCCTGGTCACCCAGAGGCTCAATCGATTGCCAAAACGGCCCTGTCAACGCCCCACCAAAGACTGAAATCTTTCCCACTGTGCGTCCCAATGGGCGGTGTTCCGCGGTTCATAGGTGTGCACCTCAAACGACCTGCGTACCACCTCGCGGGCATCGGCTAGTGTCTTCACCGAGCCAACACCCATCGCTTGGGTGAGCAAATTGCCTATCGCCGTGGCCTCCACCGGCCCTGCCACCACCGGAATGCCACATGCGTCCGCCGTGAACTGGCACAGCAGTCGGTTTTGGCAACCTCCACCAACAACATGCAGTACCTCGGCCTTATGTCCCGAAACCTTTTCCAGCGTCCCCAGCACCATCCGGTATTTCAGGGCCAGGCTTTCCATCGCGCACCGCACCACCGGTCCGGGCCCTTCAGGGATATGCTGCCCGGTTCTTGAACAAAAGCCCGCAAAGGCCTTGGGCATGTGGGCCGGCAAAAGGAAGTCAACACAATCGGGATCCACCAAAGAGTAAAAAGGCTCCGCTTCAGCCGCCAAACGGACCAGCTCCTCGTAACCCAATTCACGCCCCTCGCGCTCCCAGGCGCGTCGGCATTCCTGAATCAGCCACAAACCCATGATGTTTTTCAGCAGCCGAATGGTTCCATTCACCCCGCCCTCATTGGTGACATTCGACACAAAGGCCGCCTCATCCGTGCGGGGAGCAGCCAACTCCATCCCCAACAACGACCAAGTACCCGAGCTCAGATACGCCCAATTGCCACTTGCACACAGATTCCGGTCCACTGGCACCGCAGCCACTGCCGCTGCGGTGTCATGCGTCGCCGGCACCGTCACCGAACATTCCCCAACCCCGGTTTCTTTACGCACAACCTCAGCCAGCTTCCCAATCACGGTGCCGGGCAAGGTCACAGCCCCGGTAATTCCCGTGGGTAGCCCCAGCTTGCCCAGCAATTCGTTGTCAAAGCTGCGGGTATCAGGCCGAATCATCTGGCTCGTGCTGGCATCGGTGTACTCGTTCACCGCTTCGCCGCAAAGCAAGTAATGAAACAAATCAGGCATGAAAAGCATGCGGTCGGCCGCATCCAGCAGCGGCGACTTGTCGCGTTTAAGCGCAGCAAGCTGAAACAGGCTGTTGAATCGCATGAACTGAATTCCTGTGCGCGAATACAACTCACGCTTGGAAACCACCTGAAAAACCGATTCCATGATCGATTCGGTGTGGGGGTCCCGGTAATGCCGCGGATTGCCCAAAAGTCCGCCATCCTTGCCCAAAAAGGCAAAGTCCACACCCCATGTGTCCACCCCAACGGAAGTGATCTGACCAAGTTTCTGGCCAGCCAGCCGCAGCCCATTCAAAATTTCGCGGTGAAGGTCAAGCAAGTCCCAGTGCAAACGGTCCAGTAACCTCACAGGTCGGTTGGGAAACCGATGAAGAACCTCAATTCCAAGGGTGTTGCCATCAAAAGATCCCGCTATCAACCGCCCACTTTCAGCGCCCAAGTCAACTGCGAGCAAATTTTGGCAGGCGGCTTTAGATTCCATTGCTAATCCAGTGCTATCAAAGGTTGCTAAGGCTCAAATCTGCACAGTCAGGTTTGCAGGGCCGGATAGCCTGAAATTACACGGTTTCCATCGGATTGGCCACACCTCGGGCAATCATTTGCCCTAGAATACAAATAGAGACTACTTTCCCTTTGTGGGGCCTCCTCCAGATACCATGGCCTTGGTAATTCACTGGCCGGGAAAGCGGGGAAAACCATGCACTCCCGACATCTCAATGCACCTGCCTGTGATCCAAAGCTCCACACTGGGCTTCCTCACAATAAATTGCTAGTACTTTTTGACGGCTATTGCCCATTCTGTCAGGCCTCAATCCGGATTCTGAAATCTTTTGATTGGTTTGGCTGGCTCGAATGTCGTTCCTTCCGCGAACCTGAAAATATTCCCCCACTCACTCCTCCCCTTTGCCCAGATGCCATGGAAGCTGAAATGCACGCTGTTTCCCACTGCGGCAAAACGGTTCGCAAAGGGTTTGCCGCCTTCCGTATGATTGCTTGGCGCCTACCCCTGCTGGTACCTACCACCCCACTTCTATATCTTCCCGGAATGGGTTGGATTGGCCAAAAAGCCTACTTATGGGTGGCCCGAAACCGCTTCAACCTCATACCCTGCAAAGATGGAGTCTGCGCTTTACCAGCCACCAAAACCGGTTCTGCTGAAAAGTCAGGTTGATTCAACCTGATAATCTTCCAAAATTGGGCTGTTTTGATTCAAATTTTCTACTAGGAGGCGAGATGGTTCGCAAAAGTGTTGGATCGTTGCGAGAAGGTGACCAACTTGAAGAGGTCTACCAGGCACGCGACAAACAATTGCGAGCCAATCGCCATGGAAATCTATACCTCCAGATCGATCTCGCAGACCGCACAGGCGTGATCAATTGCCGCATGTGGAATGCTGGCCAATCGGTCTTCTCCGGTTTTGATGATGGCGACCTCGTCAAAATTCGTGGCCGCGTGCAGGCCCATCAAGGCTCTTTGCAGGTCATCGCCACCTGTGTCGAAAAATCCTCGCCCGAGGGTCACGATCCCAACGAGTTCCAAGCTGCACCAGATTACGATGCCGACAAACTTTTGCTCCGTGCCAATGAGCTGGTGCGCGGTATCGCCAACTTCCCCCTGCGTGCCCTGGGTGAAACCATCCTGCTCGACCAATCCGCAGTTGCCGGCTTCCGCGAGACCCCCGCAGGTGTTTCCGCCCACCACGCTTACCCCGGCGGTTTGCTCGAACATGTCGTCTGCATGATGGAACTGGCCGACCGCATCTGCCCGCTCTACCCCGGGGTGGACCGCGATTTGGTCCTCATCGGTTGCCTCACCCACGACATAGGCAAGGTTCGCGAGCTCTCCAGCACCAAAGGCCTCAGTTACACAGACGAAGGCCAGCTGCTCGGCCACCTGGCCTTGGGCCAAGAAATGCTCACCGGCTTCATCGCCCAGTCTGAAAAACTGATGGGCCAGCCTTTTCCGACTGACTTGCGCCTGCGTGTGATGCATATGCTCCTCAGCCATCACGGCTCGCTCGAATTTGGCAGCCCCCGGGTACCCATGACTCCCGAGGCCATCGCCCTGCACCAAATCGACCTACTCGATTCACGCATGAACATGACCCTGCGTCACATGCGCGAGGATCGTGCCGGCGGCCCGTGGACACCCCTCCACTCCACCCTGCAGCGACGCCTGTACCGCGGGGCATTACAGGGATCCTAGCGACAGTCCCTATTCGGCATCCCCCCGGAGGTTGCGCCCATGAAAGATCCCATGGATGACAATGAGGCGAAATCCGGGTCCACCGGTTCCCCTCCCGACAAGGGCACACTCGAGGCCAGCCTCCTCGATCTCCTTTCCTCCAGCGGGTACAAACCCGCCAGGCCCCGGATTCTTGCCAAGAACCTGGGCCTGAATGAGGGCGGCTACCAGGTTCTCAGGCAAGTCCTGCGCAGCCTCGAACAGGCTGGACGGGTCGCCCAAGGCCCCAACAAAGGCTACGAGTTGGCCGCCCCGGATATAAAAGCCGGCTTTCCCGCCGTCTTCGCCAAAGATGAACGCGGCCGTGAAATTGTCCGCCTCGGCCAACCAGACAACCGGGTTTTACGGGTCAAAAGCGGCGAATCCATGGGCGCCAGGCCCGGCGACGAGGTCCTCGTACGCATCGTGCGCGCCCGTGTCCCAACAGACCGCGGGCCACGCACCATCGAGACCGCCAAGGTCGTCGGCATGGCCCGCCGCCAACAAACCAAGTTCGTGGGTACTGTCTACCTCAGGGATGGCGATCCCAGGGTTCGCCTCGATGGTGCCATGTTCTCCCACAGTGTACGCGTGGGAGACCTTACCGCAAAAGGTGCTAAACCAGGCGACATGGTGGTGGTGGAAATTATCCACCTGCCCGGGCCAGATGATTCCCACGGCACCGGCGTTATCCTTGAAGTCCTCGGCGGTCGCGGCGAATTGGGAGTCGATTTGCTGGCGGTCATCCGCTCGCATGATTTGCCCGTCGAATTCCCCCCCGCTGCTATGGAAGAGGCCCATCGCATTGCCCAAGCCTTCAACGACCAAACTCCCTACCTGCTCGGCCGCGAAGATTTCACCACCGACCAAACCGTGACTATTGACCCCGCGGATGCCAAAGATTTTGACGATGCGGTCTTGGTCCGTCGCGACGAAAAAGGCCACTGGCTACTCAAAGTGCACATCGCCGATGTGGGAGCCTTAGTGCCCCCCGGGGGGCCACTTGACCGCGAAGCCCGCAACCGCGCCACCAGTGTCTATTTGCCGGGCAAAGTCATACCCATGTTTCCCGAGGCTATCAGCAACGCCGTTGCCAGCCTCCAAGAAGGGCAAGTGCGCCTGGTCCAAACCGTTCTTCTCGACCTCGACCCGGAAGGCCGCGTCACCCGCCGCCGGTTTGTTTCAGGGGCAATCAAAGTCGCCAAGCGTTTGGCTTACGAGCAGGCCCAAACCCTCATCGACCAAAAAGAACCCGGCACCGATGCCTTTGACGAAAGCCTGCGCCTGCACCTCCAAGCCATGCGCGACCTTGCCGAAATCCTCCACAAACGCCGCCGGCGCCGCGGCTCCCTTGAACTGCAAATGCCCGAGGCAAGACTCGATTTCGACGAAGAAAACAAAGTTAGTGGTGCCCACTGGCGCACGCATTTGGTGGCGCACTCGGTGATCGAGGAGTTCATGCTGGCCGCCAACGAGGCGGTCGCCGAGGAGTTGGAAACCAGCCGTATCCCGTTTATCCACCGCGCCCATCCCGATCCCGACCCCTTCAAGTTGCGCGGCTTTGGCCGCTTTGTGAGCCGGGTTGGTTTCGAGTTGGAACACCCTGAAGACCGTTTCGAGGTTGGCCGCCTGCTCGAACGCACCAAGGGCAAGCCCGAGGGACGCGCCATTCACTTTGCACTCTTGCGAAGCATGAAAAAGGCCATTTACACCACCGAGGCCGTCGGCCACTACGCCCTCGCAGCCCGCTATTACTGCCACTTCACCTCACCCATCCGCCGCTACCCAGACCTGGTGGTACACCGCCAATTGACCCGCTGGCACAAGGAGGGCAGGGCCGGAGCAGACCTGGTCGAACTGGAAACCCTGGCCGAGCACTGCAGCTTCTGCGAACGCCGGGCCGAAGCCTCCGAGCGGGAACTGGTCAAGCGCCGCATCTTAGCCTACTTGGCAGATCGAATTGGTGAGGAATACGACGCCATTATCACCGGCGTCGCCGATTACGGCATCTTCGCGCAGGGAACCACCATGCCATTCGAGGGCAGGGTGCATATCAGTGGTCTAGGCGAGGATTGGTTCTCCCTCGACGAAGACGGCCACGAATTGACCGGCCGCCGCGGTAAACGCTTCCGACTGGGTGACCCGCTCAAGGTCACCATCATGCGAGTCGACCAAGAGCGCCTGCATCTCGATTTGAAGCTGGTTTCCCGCGAAAACCGCGAGCAAGAATCTCCAAATCCAAAAGGCCCAAAGCCTCGCTATCCAATTAAAACCAAGCGGCCAAAAGGCAAGGCCAGCAAGAAAAAAGACCGTGGCGGTCGCTAAACTTTCACCCCCAAGACCACTTAATCCAAGGGCTCCAAACTCAACCGCCTGATCAACAACTCCGCACCTTCAGACTGAAACTGAATCTTCCCTTTTTGAACCTTCAACCCGCTGGCCTTTGTCATGAGTTTGCCGTTCAGGGTAACTCTCAGCGTGCCACCTTTGGCCACTACCTCCATGGTGTTGAACTGCCCGGCAGGTTTTTCAACTTCCTTAGGAGATTGAAAACCCAAAGTGTTGGTCCAATTCGGATCCTTGTCACCCCAAAGCAATCGCTCCGCCGGGCCGAAGGTGTGGTTCGGGGCCCCCTCCTTGAAATACCACCCCTTCTTGCCAGAGGCCGGTCGCTCCTCAGCGGCAGATTCGAAGTTGTATTCCGTCGATTTGCCCAAAATCGATAGGTCGCTCGTGCCACCTTCAATCATGTTCACTTGCAAGCCATACATCCAGCTATCGCTATGCGCCCCATCTTTGCCCGTGCAATGCAACACCAAACCCGAATCACGGGCAGACTTCTCCCGGGGCGGCCATACCTTGCCACCCCAGCCATATTCCATCGTCAGCTTGTAATTGCCATATTCCTTCTCGGTGGCAATTGCGCCCCACTCTTCGCCTGAAATCCGCATCAGGCCTTCCTTCACCGAAAAAACCTCTTTGGGGTCGGCCCCCTTACCTCTCCCCTTCAAATAGCTGTACCACCCATTCAGGTTCTGGCCGTTAAACAACTCAATAGAGCCCGGCTTTTGGGCCACTACTTGCCCAATTAACAGCATCCACGAGGCAATGGCCAAAATAGCAAGTCCAGGCACCGCCAATGCAAGCCGACGCATCCAACACTCTCCGCTTTCTGGCCGTTTGATTCAGGTGGGAAAAGTAACCTTGGAATAGCAAAACCCCATCTAAAAAAGGGCCCACTGCTTCCCAAAGATCTTCTCCTTCAAAATAGCAGAGCAGTCCCTAAAATTGCCTAGGTGATACCTCAACTTCAGCTTTTCCCACAAATTCCCACACGGAATTTGGGAAAGACGCAGAAAATAGGCCCGAACAAATCGATGTTGCGGGCCTTCCCTTCACCCAATTATCCAGCTTCGCAGCTGGATATGGCCTGATTTCCCAGCTCAGAAGCGTTAGAATGATCCTAATTGGCTGCACTCGCGCGCACTTGGGGAGTTGGTTCCTTGTCCACCGCCCGTCCTCTCGCAAATGAGTCCTCCGGCTTGGAACCGGTTCCGTATACCAACGGGCAGGATGAAATCCGCCCCGTTGAGCATGTCCACGGCAGTCCCCATCTGGCTCCTACCGGCCGCGCCATCATGCCCCCCAACAGACTTGGGGGCAGGGTCAAGAACAAAATACTTTCCCTCATCGGTAGCCCTTGGGACCGCCGGCTGGCGAAAGCTGCACTACAAATCCCGCATATCCGCCATTGGGAAAAAGAGTTCGACTCACTCAACGATGTCGAGGTCACTCGCAAGTGCCAGGAGTTCAAAGGCAGAGTCCGCGGCGGGGAATCACTCTGGAATATTCTGCCTGAACAATATGGCCTCGTCTGCGTCGCTGCCAAACGCACTCTTGGCCTTCGGCCATTCGATGTGCAACTGGCTGCGGGAACCGTCATGTTTGGCGGGGCACTCGCCGAGGTCGCCACGGGTGAGGGGAAAACCCTCATCGCTTCGCTACCGGGCTGCTTGCACGGGCTTTCTGGCAAAGGGGTTCATGTCGCCACCGTTAACGACTACCTGGCCAAGCGCGACAAAGAATGGCTCGATCCGCTTTTCAAATTGCTGGGCCTCAGTATAGGTGTTCTCCAACAGCAAATGCCCGAGCCAGAACGAAAAGCCGCTTACCGTATGGACATCACCTACGGTACCGCAAGCGAGTTCGGTTTCGATTTTCTGCGCGACCGACTGAAGGGTGCCGGAGATAGCCAACAGGGCGGCGGCCAACCGTTTTGGGCCGCTTGGGCAAGGGGCGGCAGCGGCAATTCCAAAAGCATGGACGACCCACGCGTTCAGCGCGGCCATCACTTCGCTTTGGTCGACGAGGCTGACAATATCTTCATCGACGAGGCCCGTACCCCGCTGATCATTTCGGGTGAAACCCGCCCGGCCACACCCGACGAATGCGTCGTCTATCACTGGGCCGATGGACTGGCCCGCCAAATGCAATACCAACAGCATTTCTCCTTCAATCCCCAAAAGCAAAAGCTCGAATTGAACGAGGCGGGCAGGCAATTGGTCCGCTATTCCAAACCCCCAAGGGGCGAACATTCCGAGGCCATGGACAAGCTCCACGATTCCATCGAGCAAGCCCTCCAGGCTCACTACCGCTTCCAGCGCGACCAGCATTACATGATCGAGAAGGAAAAGGTCGTCATCATCGACGAAAGCACCGGCCGCCGCATGCCCGACCGCAACTGGCGCGACGGCCTCCACCAGGCGGTTGAGGCCAAAGAGCGGGTAACCATCAACAAACAGGCCGACCACGCTGCTCAAATTACTTTCCAGAGCTTTTTCAGACTATATACCCATCTCGCAGGCATGTCCGGCACAGCCGTGCAAAATCGCCTCGAAATCAGGCGCGTTTACAAACTCTGGGTCGTCTGCGTTCCCACGAATAGACCCATCAAACGCAACCAAATGACCGACCTCGTCTTCCCCAACGAAGAATCCAAGTTCCGCGAAGTCTCCCGCATGGTCAAAAAACTTCGCGACAATGGCCGCTCGGTCCTCATCGGCACACGCACGGTCGACAAAAGCGAAAGGCTCAGCGAGATCATGTCGCTCGATGGCATCGAGCACCGGGTCCTCAATGCCCGCCAGCACGAGCGCGAAGCAGACATCGTCTCCGAAGCCGGCCAAGCCGGCCGCGTCACCATCGCCACCAACATGGCCGGCCGCGGTACCGACATCAAACCCGATGCTTCCGTCACCGCAGCAGGCGGCCTCCATGTCATCGGCACCGAAAGGCACGAGTCCTTGCGTATCGATCGCCAGCTCGCCGGCCGTGCCGGCCGCCAGGGTGATCCAGGAAGCGCTCAGTTCATGGTTTGTCTCGAAGACAACCTGCTCGAAGGCCTAGGCCACTCCCAATACCGTGCCATCAGCGAAAAAGGCCGCAGGGCAGGCACCGTTGGCTGGTCTTCTTACTGGCAAAAATACCTGCGCCTCTTTCGACGGGCCCAAAGCCTGGTCGAGGCAAGGCACTTCAAAAGCCGCGTCGATTTGCTCGTCCACGAGCGCCAGCGCCAAGAAATCCTCAAGGATATCGGCGCCGACCCCTATGTCGATTAGGCATAGGCATGGGCAAAATTAGCCAAACTTGCACAAACCGGGTCAAATCGCCCGGGTTTGCTATTTTAAATGCAACAGCAACATAATTCGTTCGAATTCAATTGGAGTTCCACAATCATGGCTTCAGATCTGCGTACCGACCTGCTCATTGACGGCAAATGGGTTCGGGCCGACAGCGG
This sequence comes from uncultured Planctomycetaceae bacterium, assembly GCA_903912515.1. Classification (GTDB taxonomy): domain Bacteria; phylum Planctomycetota; class Planctomycetia; order Gemmatales; family Gemmataceae; genus UBA6894. Next base: position 7,017 of record CAIWHS010000575.1, on the reverse strand, counting down.
CAAAACTGTCGCCGTGGAAAACCCCGCTACCGAGGAAACTATCGCTCAGGTCGCCTTCGCTGGCAGGTCTGAAACTAAACGCGCACTCGAGGCTGCCGCCAAAGCAATGCCCGCCTGGCGCAAGGCACTTCCCTACGAGCGCGCCAAAGTCCTCAAAAAAACCGCCGAGCTCATGCGCGAACGCGCCGACCAAATCGCTCGCACCATGACCATGGAGCAGGGCAAGCCTCTAGCCGAGGCCAAAGGTGAGGTTCTGCACTCGGCAGATACCTTCGAATGGTTTGCCGAGGAAGGCAAACGGGCCTATGGCCAAGTCATCCCCCACGGCCAGCCCGGCCGCCGACATATCACTGTCAAGCACCCGGTGGGCGTCGTTGGTGCCATCAGCCCGTGGAATTTCCCAATCACACTGCAATCGCGCAAAATCGCTCCCGCTCTGGCAGCAGGTTGCACCATTGTCAGCCGCCCGGCAACCCAAACCCCACTTTGCCTCATCCAAGTGTTTGAATGCTTGGTCGATGCCGGCCTGCCCGCTGGCGTGGCCAACCTGGTGATCGGCCCAGGCCGCGAAATGGCCCAAGAGTTTCTCGAAAACTCCATCTGCCGCAAAATCTCCTTCACCGGCTCCACAGAGGTCGGCAAAGAACTCATGATCGGCGCCGCCAATCAGGTAAAACGCCTCAGCCTTGAGCTCGGTGGCCACGCCCCGTTCATCGTTTTCCCCGATGCTGACCCCGAAGCCGGCGCCAAAGTTGCGGTAATGGGCAAGTTCCGCAACAACGGCCAGGTTTGCATCTCGCCAAGCAGGTTCTTTGTGCATGAAAAAGTGCGCAAAAATTTCACCGAAGCCGCCGTCGAATTCACCAAGGCACTCAAACAAGGCAACGGTCTCGAAGCCGGCATCGAGGTCGGCCCCATGTTCGAGGGCAAAGCCCTCGAACAGACCAGCCGCCTTGTCAACGATGCCACCGGCAAAGGTGCCCGCCTGCTCACAGGCGGCAAGCGCAGCAGCTCGTTCGACAAAGGTTACTTCTTCGAGCCAACTGTCCTCGACGGCCTCACCCCCGCCTGCGCCCTCCTCACCGAGGAGCCATTCGCCCCCATCATGCCGATCATTGGCTTCGACCAGATTGACCAAGTCATCGAACAGGCAAACTCCACCAAATATGGGCTGGCGGCCTATGTCTTCACCAACGACCTCTCCACTGCATTCCGCATGGGAGACGGCCTCGAGGCAGGCATCATCGGCATCAACGACCCAGTTCCCGCCACACCCCAATGCCCCTTCGGTGGCATGAAAGAAAGTGGCTTGGGTCGCGAACTAGGACACGAGGGCCTAGAGGCCTACCTCGAGACCAAATACCTCGCCTTCCGCATCAACGAGTGATCTCCAACATGCGCGTCATACTTTTCGATATCGATGGCACCCTGCTTTCCTCCTCCCATGCCGGCAAGGCTGCCTTGGAAAAAGCCATGGTCGACCTTCATGGAGTCCCCGATTCCATGGCCGGCATTTCCTTGGCTGGCCGGACCGACAGGTCCATTGTCCGCGACCTCACACGCGCCCATCGTGTCGGTGAAGGCCGCCCCACCGAAGACGCCATCCTCGAAGGCTATTTGTCGTATCTCCCCGAGCAACTACTGCACAAGCAACAAGCAGGACAGGCCTCGCTGCTACCCGGAATCGTGCCAATACTCGACGCCTTGGCAGAAACCCCTGGCGTGGCCGTGGGCTTGCTCACAGGCAACATCCGCCGGGGTGCCGCTCTAAAACTCAGCTTTTTTGGTATCAACGACCGTTTTTCCTTCGGCGGTTTCGGCGACCACCATTTCGATCGGGACGAGGTGGCCCGTGAGGCCTGGGGTGAGGTGGTTGGGCGATTTGGGTCAGATCTTCAACCCGATCAAGTTTTGGTTATTGGCGATACCCCACTCGATGTTCAATGCGCCCGCGCCATAGGCGCCCGGGTTCTCGCGGTTGCTACCGGAGTTCACACCCTTCAGCAGCTGGCCCAGTGCCAGCCCGATTACTGCCTCCCAGACCTAGCTAACCACAGCAGGGTCATCGAGGCATGCCTCGGGCGCTAACTTTCCCCAAAATAAACCGGCTTTTTTGTTTTCCTGTTAAACCCTTCCAAGGTTTTGTTAATTTTCTCTGAGAATTTGCGCCAAAGCATACTATTACGCATCTATCTTGTTACGATCTTGTAGAAGTTGAATAGGTTGTGGGAACCAGTAGTTTGGCTCCCAGCCGATTCACCTCCGCAAGGTCTGCAAGTTAATAAGGGGAGCCAACATGCTTCGTTTAGCCGTTCTGGGCATTGCCCTTCTGGGTCTGGTGGTTGGTGGCATCATCGCCGGCGAGTATAAGGGCAAGATCAAAAGCATCGACACCGATGCCAAAAAGGTCACCCTCGAAACCAAGGATGGCGACAAAACTTTTAAATACACAGGCGAAAGCAAAATCGTCGGTGGTAAGGGCGATATGACCTTCGACAAAATGGCCGAGTTCATGGCCAAAGCCAAAGAAAAGAGCAAAGACGCTCCTGAAGGTGGCAAAGGCAAGGGCGGTCGCGGCGGTCTAGGTGTGACTGTCATCACCAATGGCGAAGGCGACAAAGAAACGATCACCGAAGTCAAAATGGCCGCAAGAGCCAAGAAGAAAGATTCCAACTAACAAAACCTTGGGCACCATAAAGTGCCCAACAAGGCACATGCCTACTCCCCCCGGTTCCAAAACGAGCCGGGGGGTTTTTCTTGTCATTGGCACACAACCCCCGGAGAACCGTTCCATGCTTCGATTGCTGATGGCCGCAGTGGCGGCAATTTACCTGGCAGCAGGAGCCAGCGCCCAAGATTGGGCCAAGGCCGCCTTGGAAAAGTCTCCCCGCCATGGCGAATGGGTCGAGCTCAAACATAACGACCGCAAACTCAAAGCCTTTGTCGTCTTTCCCGAAGTGAGCAAGAAAGCCACTACCGTTCTGGTTATTCACGAGATTTTTGGTCTCAGTGACTGGGTTCGCCTCATGGCCGACGATCTGGCGGCTGCCGGCTACATCGCCATCGCCCCAGACCTCCTCAGCGGCACCGCCCCAGGCGGCGGCGGAACCGACGAATTCAAAAGTGGCGACGCCGTCCGCAAGGCCATCATGACTTTGCCTCCAGACCAGATCACTGCCGATCTCAAGGCCAGCCTGGAACATGTCGCAACCCTCCCTGCCTCCAATGGCAAAGTAGCTGTGGCAGGTTTCTGCTGGGGTGGAACCCAAGCGTTCCGTTTCGCCGCCAACAGCGAAAAACTGAAAGCCAGTTTCCCCTTCTACGGCAGCGCCCCCACCGATCTGAAAGTTCTCGAGCGCATCCAGTGCCCCGTTCACGGCTTTTACGGTGGCAACGACAACCGCATCAACTCCACCCTGGACAAAACCTCCGAGCAAATGAAGGCCGCCGGAAAGAAGTTTGAACCAGTCCTCTACGACCAAGCAGGCCATGGTTTCATGCGCGCAGGCCAAGCTCCAGATGCCTCCGAACCCAACAAAAAGGGCCGAAAGGATGCAATCGCCCGCCTCACCAAACTGTTGGAAGGCCTGTAAAAACCAACCAAAACCCCAAAACAAAGGCCCCATGGCTACACCATGGGGCTTTTCCGTTTGCCGGGCCAATAATTCTCGCCCTTGGCCCCCTGCTTTTCACTATTATGAGAGAATCAGCGAACTCCCAACCCGGTGACCACCCGGATCCTCCGGAGCCCTGTTTCTCCATGTCCACCGCTCCACTGTCCCAAACGCAGATCCCGCATTCAGATACCCGCACCAAGGCTATCTCAGCCGATGCCCACCTTCTGCTCAATCAAGCCGTTCAGCGAGTTAATTCTGTTTATTTGGGTAAACCCGAAATCGTGCGTTTGGCCTTTATCTGCATGCTGGCAGAGGGGCATCTGCTTCTCGAAGATGTGCCCGGCACTGGCAAGACTCTCCTGGCCCATGCCCTCGCCAGGGTGGTCGGCGGAACTTTCAACCGCATCCAATTCACGCCAGACCTTTTGCCTTCCGACCTGCTGGGAACCAGTGTCTTGGTCGAGGGATCAAGCGACTTTGTCTTCAAGCCAGGACCTATCTTTGCCCAATTTATACTCGCCGATGAGATTAACCGGGCAAGCCCCAGAACCCAGTCTTCACTTTTAGAAGCCATGGCCGATCGCCAAGTCTCCATCGATGGCAAAACTCACCCACTCGGCCAAACCTTTTGCGTGCTAGCCACGCAAAACCCTACCGAGTTTGAAGGCACCTACCCCTTGCCCGAAAGCCAACTCGACCGATTTCTTATCCGCCTGCACATGGGCTATCCCAACCGCGAGGCCGAACGCGCCATCTTGGAAGGTCATCGCACCGGTGACCCTATCGAGGGTTTGGAGCCTGTTCTCAGCACAGACATTCTTGCCTGCCTCCAAGCCGAAACCCGCGCCGTAAGGTTCGATAAGGCTCTGGCCGATTACCTGCTCGACGCTGTCGAGGCAACCCGGCGCCACCCCGAGGTGCGTGTGGGCGCCAGCACCCGCGCAGCGCTAGCCCTCTACCGCGCCGCACAAGCCAGTGCCCTTTTGGAAAATCGCCGTTTTGTCATCCCCGATGACATCAAGCGTTTGGCCGGGCCTGTGCTCTCCCACCGCCTGCTCCTGCGCCATGCTCATGGTCACGAGCATGGCATGCAAGCCGAAGCCCTGCTGGCCAGAATAATGGAAAAAGTCGTGGTTCCAGCTTGACTACCTGCAGCTAATGGAAGCATACAAGACAACTAGAGGAGTATAATTTGCTGGCGCGCTGGCCGGAACGGGCGGGAGTGGTGTGGCTTGTGGTGGCCCTGTTCCTTATGGTTCTGGGCTTGGCCAAAGGCATTCAACCCTTGCTATTGCTGTCAGCCATTCTTATCGGCGCTTTTATTGTCAACCTGATACTGGCAAGCATGCCTCTGGTCCGCCTCAAGGCACAAGCAACAGAAGATAGCGACCTGGTCGCCGGTGAGCCAGGCTTGGTTGTGTTTCAAGTTTGGTCCAACAATCCCAGCACCTCAGATATCCAGTTCCACCTCCAAGGGTTCAACGAGTGGGTCGGCCTCCCAAGTCGCCTCACCACAGGACAACCCTGCAACCTGCGCCTCGAGGCCTACCCAAAACGACGCGGCTGGATGGAACTGCCACCTCTGGTGGCTTCCACTGCATATCCTTTCGGCTTGGTGCGCTCAGCAGCTAACCTCTGCGCCGGACAGCGCGCCTTAGTCGTGCCGCCCGCGGCAACTGTGCAATCTTCAGGGCTGCTCCGCTACCTGGAACGGCGTCAGGCCCGGCAAGAACTCGAAACCCGCGCCAACCGGGTTCGGCCCTCCAGCATGGGCGAATTCCACGGCCTCAGACCCTGGCGCGCCGGCGATTCCCAACGCCTCATTCACTGGCGAACTTCCGCCCGCCTAGGACAGCCCATGGTTCGTGAACATGAGGCACCAGGCCGTCAGGCACTCCTCCTGCTGGTCGACCCAGGGCTTTCCACCAACAAACTAACCCAAGACGATCGCGATTCTTTTGAGCGCCTGCTCCGCCTGGCCGCCGGAATCATCCGGGTCTGGCTTAGGGGCGCTGACCGCTGGCTGGGCATGGCCGTGGCTGGCGACAAACCAGGTTTTTTCCAGGCCCAAGGCGGTGCGGGCGAGGGTGAAAGAGCCATGCTCCGGGCCCTGGCCGTTTGCGAGCCATCACCAGTAGTTCCCAAATGGCCCGAGCCACCCATGAACCTCCCGGCCAATTTGCTCACCCTCCGCTTGCACCGCCTCGACTCGGTGCAACCATCCGGCAGGTGGGGCCTCATGTCCAGGCGAGATCTCCCTGCCGACAAAGTTGACCAGTTACCTTGGTTTGAAGATGTCGACTGCACATTCCCCAATAAGGCAGTCTCCCCATGAACAACGAAAGACAATCTTTGGCTTGGCTGCACCTTGCAATCCTTTCCGCCGTTGCGGTCTTGCTGGTCGCCTCACGCGATTTTATCGAATGGTACTGGTTGGTAGCACTCGGCCTGGTGGTTGCCGGGGGATTATGGTGGCAGCAAACCACCGCCGGCAACCGCCCCCTAGGCGAATGGCCCGGCAATCTGCTCGGCGGACTGGTCGCCGTTTTTGGTGGCCTTTGGTCCATCAACCAAGCTGGCGAGTTACAGGGACTCCCCCGTCCGGTTGCCCTCATCCCATATCTCGGCCTACTCGTTCCACTCCTAATGCTCATCAAGCTGCTTAAACGCCAAATTCCGCGCGATTACTGGGTGCTCCAGGGCATGGGCATTGTGATGGTGGCCATCGGCTGCATTTTGGGCCTCGAGCGCTGGGAGTGGGCCACCCTTCCAGTATACGCCTTTTTCGCCCTTGGTAGTCTTCGCTACAGGCCGGGCCAATCCACATGGGACGCACGCGGGCTCGGTCTGGCCACTCCAGGCCGACCGGTACTGGCCACCCTGACACTCGCCTCTGCCATCTTCTTCCTCGTCCCCAGGCCCGATGTACCCCTATGGAACCCCTCGGCTCACTTCGGCCACAACAGTCGCTCCGCCACAGGTGCCAGCAATGAGGTCGATCTCACCAGCACAGGCACACTCGACCTCGATTCCGAAGTGGCCTTTGAAGTCGATGCCCGCCAAGCATCCGGTGCAACCGGAACCCTCAGCGCCGATTCCCGATTCCGACAAATTGAATTGGAGCTTTATCGCATGGGCCGCTGGCGCGGTACTGCCGAATCCACCGCGGGCCGTGGTGTTCCCATGGCCAGTTCCCAGCTACCCAGCCTGGGGGTCAACCAGATGCTCCTCACCTTCCACCTGTTTTCTAAAGACATCACCACGCCCGTGGTACTCGACCAGCAAACCTTGTTCCTGCCGGTTCCTTTGCGCCGTCAGGGAAGGCTCGATGCCATAATTCGCTCGGATAACACCTACCAGCAAATCGTCAACCGGGGCCAATCCCCCGAACGCATGCCCG
>CAIWHS010000574.1 GCA_903912515.1 uncultured Planctomycetaceae bacterium | reverse complement strand
GCTATTGGGTTGCCTTGCGGGGATTGCCAAGAAGCCGCCTGCGGCAAAGGCGTCCAAATGGTAGGAAAATATCTATCCGATATCAAACTATTGCAATTTGCCAGAGAATTGTTTTGTCGTTAGAAGAATCGGGTTCGGGTTTTTGATCTAGAAACAACCAGACCACCCGGGAATTGGTTTTTTGATAGATTGATTCAAGCCTTGGCATTGCCAGGTCCCGGATGATTGCGGGCACCGGTTAGTACCCCGCCCAGTCCAATGGACGTTTTTTATGAGTGCCGAACCTTCGGCAAATTCGGGCCAAGACTCTCCGTCTGGCCACAATGGTCCAAAAACATTTTGGCTTTGGGCAATGTGCCTGACAGGTGTGGATTACTTTAGCACCTTGGGTTACCAGCCATCCATTGCCTTTACGGCTACCGGCTTTCTGTGTCCCATCGCGACAGTAGTTGTGGTAGCAGTGACCTTGTTTGGAGCATTGCCAGTTTATTCCTATGTGGCCAAGAGTTCATTTTCAGGGCTTGGCAGCATTGGAATGTTGGAAAAATTACTTCACGGGTGGCCCGGCAAAATCCTGGTTTTAGTGCTGCTCGGTTTTGCTGCCACAGACTTTGTCATAACTAAAACCCTATCAGCTGCAGATGCAGCATCGCATGTCCTGAGTAATCCCCTGTGGCCATACCACACATCTTCCCCGGAAGATGAAAAACTCGTGACTCTTTTGGAGAGAGAATTGCTCGGTGGTGGTAACGCCCCCAATAGCACCGATGACAAAAAATTTATGGATTCGGAGTTAGAGAAAAATAATCCGGATTTCTCCAAATTGGTTGGAACCGCGCGTCAGGAATCGGTTCGCGAAGTTCTTCGCAAAATTTCGGAAAGAGAGACAAGCCGCCGTTACCCTCAGCAAATGGCTCTCGCCATGGGTCTTTTGGTCCTGCTAGGGGGAATGTTTTTGCGCGGTTTCAAAGAAGTGATCGGCTTGGCGGTGGTGATTGTAATTTTCTACCTGTTTTTGAATGTGTTGGTAATTGGATCAAGCCTGCAATTCTTGGCCAACCACCCTCAATATTTTGAAGATTGGCTTGAAAAACTCAAAGATCCGGCGCTTTGGTTTCCTACCGAATGGCAGCGGGCCCATATGCCGTCGTTTGGCAAATTACCAGGCTTTTTTGGACTGGCACTCACATGTCTGCTGTTATTTCCCAAACTGGCCTTGGGTTTGAGCGGATTTGAAACCGGCGTCGCCATTATGCCTTTGATCAAAGGTGGAAAAAATGACACGATCGAAGGTCGCATTCGATCCGCCCGCAAATTGCTACTGACCGCAGCGGTGATTATGTCGGTCTTACTTTTAGGTTCGTCACTGGTAGTGACCACGCTGATTCCTGCGGCTGAATTGGTCAATCCACTGGGCGAAGAATTCGAAAGCAAGGCAAAGGATCGGGCCCTTGCCTATCTGGCCCATGGTGAAAGTCCATTGGAAGGCCTGAAGGCAGGCAGTCACCCGTTCTTTGGCAGTACATTTGGAACCGTTTACGATGCCTCAACCATTATCATTCTTTGGTTTGCTGGCGCCTCAGCCATGGCGGCCCTGCTGAATCTGGTGCCACATTATTTGCCTAGATACGGCATGGCCCCACAATGGACAAAAGAGCTGCGAAAGCTGGTTATTTTGTTCACCCTCATCAACCTGTTTGTGACCTGGGTCTTTGATGCCCGGGTGGATAAACAGGGCAATGCCTATGCTACAGGCGTTCTGGTCCTTATTCTGAGTGCTTGCACTGCCTCGGTAATCCAATTGATGCGGGAAAAACCCAATACTCCATGGTTAAAAAGATTTCCATGGTATTTTGGTTTGGTTACCGCTGTGTTCGCTTACACCCTGTTGGACATTCTCATTGAGAAGCCGGAAGGTCTTAAGATCGCCACAGGATTTATTTTCTCAATCTTGGCAGTCTCTTTCCTGTCGCGCATCCTGCGGACTACCGAACTGCGCTTCGCAGGCTTTCAATATGTCGACGAAAATTCGCAATTCCTTTTTGAATCGCTCCTGGAAAGCGATTTCCATTTAGTTGTCCCCCACAGGCCCGGCCGCAGGGAATTATCGGCAAAAGAGGAAACCATCCGGCGAGAACATCATCTAGAGGACCGCGAGGACGAAATCGTTTTCCTCGAACTGTCAGTGGGTGATGCCAGCGATTTCTTGGTGAAACCCATGATGAAAGTGGTGCACGAAGACAACCGCTGGATCCTGAGTGTGACCGGCTGCGCATCAATCCCACATGTTATTGCAGGGTTGACCATGGAAATGGCAAAACGGTCTTCCAAGCCTTTGGAAATCCACTTCGGGTGGTCAGATGAGTCTCCTCTTATCGCTAACCTGAAGTTTGTGTTTTTTGGCGAAGGAAATATACCTTGGCTGGTACGGGAAATCATTCGCCGCAATCAGGCAGATGAAAAACTTCAGCCCCGAGTTGTGGTGGGCTAGTATTTAAAATATTCCATAGTTTCAGTTTGGACCAAGGGGGGAATGGCTATGCGACGAATGACTGGAATGGCTTTGGCTATGTGCCTGTCTTATCTCTTTCAGCCGGCCCGCCTCCAGGCCGACTCTTTTTTGACAGAGGATAAAACGGCCACAATTGCCCGGCTTAAAAAAAACCTCTTCTACCTTGCTTCTCCCTATTGCGAGGGCCGCGCCCCTAAAACAGCCGGTAGTGAACGGGCAGGGGAATATATCGCCGACCGCTTTGCCCTAGCAGGCCTCAAACCGGGTGGAGTTCAAAACGGCTATTTTCAGCCATTTCGTATTCAGGGGGCCAACCAAGATGGCCCCGGACTTTTAAATTTTGCGTCTAACAACAAAAAAATTGCCGCTTTGGAAGGGACTGACTTCACTGTTTATGGGCTTTCCGGTTCAGGAAAAGCCAAAGGCGGGATTGTATTTTGCGGCTATGGTATCGAGACCAAAGACGGAGAAGGCGAAAAAGCTTTTGTTTATGACGATTTCGCTGGTGTACCTGTCGAAGGGAAAATCGTGGTGGTACTGAGGGAAAGCCCAGCTAAGCGATCAGACGGCACACCATTCGCCGAAGGTGGAAAAGTTCGGACACTTGGTTCCATCACGGAGAAAGTCGCCCGGGCAACCGCTCGTAAGGCCGCAGCGGTTCTGGTGGTCAGCAGCAAGGATTTGGCGGGTGAAAATGATCCGTTGGTCCCGTTTGATTTTACCTCGTTTTCTCCAGCCGGGCGCGCCTCCAAAATACCCGTCTTGCACCTTCGCAGGGCCCTTCTCGATCAGCTATTGGTAGCTTCCGGCAAGCCTGCGATTGCTGAACTCGAAAACAAGATTAGTGAATCAGGCAAACCAGCTTCTATTGAACTTCCAGGATGCGAGGCCGAAGTTTCCTGCGGAGTCAAGCGTGGTGCGAACGAGGTCCCCTTGCGCAATGTGGTTGGTGTTTTGGAAGGGAAGGGGCCACTTGCGGATGAAACTATAGTTATCGGTGCCCACTATGACCATGTCGGGTATGGTGGTTTTAGCAGCCTAGCTCAAGTAAAAATGCCAACCTTGCACCCCGGTGCCGATGATAATGCTTCGGGTACCACAGCCCTCCTAGAACTGGCCTATCGGTTTGGTGCAATGAAGGATCGCGAAGGGCGCCGATTGGTTTTCATCGCCTTCAGTGGTGAAGAGCTTGGCCTGTATGGCTCGGTCGCTTATTGCGCCAACCCGTTGTTCCTTCTTGAAAAAACAGCCGCCATGGTCAATTTGGATATGGTTGGCCGCCTTCGCCCGGACAAAACTTCCGGCAAAGATCGATTACTGGTTCAAGGTGTCGGAACCGCCACAGGTTTTGATGATTTGATTGAGAAAATGAACAAAGGCCGTGATTTCAATTTTGTGAAACAGCAAAGCGGTTTCGGCCCGTCAGACCACAACTCTTTTTGCGCGAAGAAGAAACCGGTTTTATTCTTCTGGACTGATGTACATGAAGACTATCATCGCCCATCTGATTTGCCCGAGAGGATCAATTATGAAGGCATGGCCAAAATTATTGGTTTTGCCCAATCGGTGGTTGGGGAATTAGCAAAGGCTTCCGAAAAGCCTTCATTTGTTGAGGTTGCGCGTGCGGCGGGGCAGGGCCGCCCGATGGGCAACCGCCCGCGGCTTGGTATAAGACCCGGCTACAACGAAGGTGAGCAAGGGGTAATCGTTGAGGGGGTAAGTCCCGGTGAGGCCGCTGAAAAAGCGGGCATTAAACAGGGAGACCGTATTGTGGAAATGGCCGGTAAACCTGTACAAAATATTGAAGGTTACATGCAACTGATGGGAACCGTAAAGCCCGGCACCACCATAGAAATAACCCTCATGCGCAAGGACCAAAAAGTTGCCGTGAAGGTGTTAATTCCCACTCCAATGCCCAGCCCTTGATTGGCGACTCCGGCCCGGGCCATTAGTGGGCCCGGCCTTTTCACGCACTAGGTCCTCATTTGGCTTGCGATGACTGAAACTAGGCTTCCTGAAAACCCAAGAATTCTCATAATCAAGCCGAGTGCGCTTGGCGATATTTGTCATTCTTTGCCTGTTTTGGCCTTTTTACGGTCAAAGTTTCCCAAAGCCTATATCTGTTGGCTAGTCAATCGCTCATTTGCTTCATTGCTTTCCGGCCTTGAATCCCTCGATGAGATTATTGCCTTCGACAGGGGTGCCTTTTCTAAAGGCATTTGGGCAGGATTAAAATCCTGGAGAGAGCTTTCCCGTCCACTACGCTCCAGGCCTTGGGATTTGGTTCTCGACCTGCAAGGGCTGGCTCGAAGCGGATTGATGACCAGGTTAACACCTTCCAAAAGGCGATGGGGCCTTTCTGATTGCCGGGAGGGAAGTTGGCTTGCTTATACACGACGGGTTCAGGTTCAACCCGGCGAAAATCATGCCGTGGAACGCTATTGGCAATTTGCCCGGGCCCTTGGAGCTCCCGACAAGTCTGAGATTCCCAATTTGGTTTTGCCAAAAGAGGCCGTCATAAAGGCTGAAATTGCCCTGGCCCGGTTGCCTCGCCCTTGGTTTGTAGTCGCTCCAGGCGCCCGCTGGGTCACCAAGCGCTGGCCCCCAGGGGGTTTTGCTTGCGTGGTTAACGAACTTGTCAATAATCACGGAGGTAGCGCCTGCATTATTGGAGCACCCGATGAGGCCGAATTAGGTGATCAACTTGCCGCAGCGCTCTCGGTGCCTTTTGCCAATTTGGTGGGCAAAACGAGCCTCTTGGAAATGGCGGGTATTTTAGGTAAAGCCGATCTGGTTCTTGCAAACGATTCTGGCCCACTCCATGTTGCTGTGGCCTTGGGGCGCAAGGTGGTCTCCCCGTTTTTTTGCACCAAGCCCGTGCTGACTGGCCCATATGGCCATGAGGATGGAACGATCTGGACCCCAAGGACCTGCCGTGGCAGCTTGGTTAGGCTTTGCCCCACATCAATGGAATGTTTTGCCGAATTGAATTGGTCAAAGGTGCACCAGGTGGCAGAATTGATATTTGCCAAAATGCCATATAAAGGAAGCCCCGAATGAACTCGAGCCGTTTGGTTCTTGCCAGTGGCAGTTCGGGACGTCGTTGGCTGATGAGCCAAGCCGGATATGAATTTGAGGTTCTTGTTTCCCATGTGGAAGAACCCTTGGACGGTTACCCAGACCCAGCCAGTTTCGTCCAAAGCGTTGCTTGGTCCAAGGCTAGGGCTGTGGCGCAAAGTATGACCGTAGGGAGGCGCACCCTCGTGATTGCTGCCGACACGATTGGTTGGTTGGACAATCGCCCTCTACTAAAACCGGATGATGAAAATCATGCTCGCAGCATGCTGACAAGCATGGCTGGAAAAACTCATGAACTCTGGACAGGGGTTTGCCTTTGGGACTTGCCGGGAAATTGGCAAATCCATTGGCAGGAGCGAAGTCTGGTTCGTGTAGCTTCAATGACCCAAGATGAGATTTCCCAATACCTAGAAACCCGGATATGGCGGGGGTGTTCCGGTTCTTACGCGGTAGACGGCCCGCAAGACCCTCTCATTCAAGTAATTGAAGGCAGCATTTCCAATGTGATTGGTTTACCCATGGAAAGTTTGGCCAAACGCTTAGATGAATGGCAACGCCTTGAGTCATAAATAAAACTGTAAAAATAGGCGCCTTGGGCCGCCTATAGTTTCCTGCTTGGTTGTGCCGGATCGTTTTGACCGAAATTGATTCTTTCTCTAAAGCCCCGAGGGGTTAATTTTCAGCCGTGTTGCATGCTTCCAACAGGAGGAATGCATATGGCCGACATGGACAAAATGGCCAAGGACAGGCTGGGCCCGCTTTTGGCCCGACTTGGTTTGGGCTTGGTTGTGGTTTACCACGCCTACGGAAGAATCACCCATGGCGGTGGATCCGCTTGGCATTTTTCGATGCCACCGACTGCTCAATTATTATATTGCTGGGCAGAATTATTCGCAGGACTTTTTGTAATTTTGGGAATGCATTGCCGCATAGCCTGTGGGGTACTGATACTGTTAACCGGTTTAAGCATTTGGCTAGATTACAGCGCCAACCCATTGGCACAGCCTATATCTCGGCTTGAGGCTCCATGGCTCTTCTATTGCTTGCTCTTAACAGTACTTTTGGTGGGTGCCGGAGAATGGGCCCTTACTATTGGCATGGCAAGGGGCAAGTCTAAGCCAAGGCCACCTTCCCAATCCGGCATTCGAGCAGCTTGATTGAATTAGCCTCCCGAGGCTTTACCTAAAACCCATGCCTTAGTTGCCTTCAATTACTAGCCTAAACCTCCGCCTAACTCTTATACCTGTTTTATTTTGGGCAGATGACCATTTAAAGCACTAAAAACTTACCAGGCATTGGATGCCCTCGCTGATTTTTGCCATGACTACGAGATCAAAGATCTGGCCGCATATACTCTCAACTGGCAAATCAATCGGCATGCTAAATCAAAAACGCCAACTAATACATTGCAAGAAAGCATAAAATTAATATTAATTAATTTTTCCCGGAAACACGACTTTGCCTGAGATGGCAAAAGTAAAAAAGATAGCTCAATAGTACTTCTGATTGATAAATAAACGATAAAATTCGAGACATACAGGTCTGCCTTCACCCCCCCTAGGCAATCCTAGAGGAATGATAAAAAACAATCACAGTTGCCAAATTGGCACCCAGTAGTGCTCTATGATTAACTCAAAAAATGACCGCCAATTTGGCACACTTTTCTTAAACTAAATTTCATTTCGTGGCTTATACTGTGCATGTGAGAAAGTTTGTGCATTTGGGTTTCAGGCGGAGATTGGGAATGTTGCATTCCGGTAGCCAAGCCTTTCCCCAAGGTTGGCCTATTTCCAATCAATTAGCGCCCCGCCTTTTGGTGGCTGTGCCAATCTTTAACGAGGGCAAAACGGTAGATGCAGTCCTTGGAAAAATCTTAAGTTTTGCCAAGGATGTTTTGGTCATTGACGATGGATCAACCGATGACACACCCAATCGCCTCAGAACCCACCCGGCACTTCAAATTGTTACCCACCCCACAAATCGGGGGTACGGTGCCGCGCTGATTGCTGCTTTCGATTATTGTGTCAATCCCCCTCCAGGTATTGGCCCGTTTGATGGGCTAGTCACTCTTGATTGTGATGGTCAGCACGAGCCTGAAAAAATTGACTTGGTGGCCAAACATTTGGGTGCGGCTGATATTGTTTCTGCCAGCAGATATTTGGCTGATTTCCCGGAAAACAATTTGGCACCACCCGATCGCCAGCGTGTGAACCATAAGATAACAGAT
>CAIWHS010000573.1 GCA_903912515.1 uncultured Planctomycetaceae bacterium | reverse complement strand
CATCGCACATACGCTCGGCCACATCCATGTCATGCGTGGAAAGGATGATGGTTGAACCGCCGGCTTTCAAATCGCGAATCGCATCGCTAATCTGCGCGGCATGGACCGGATCGAGGCCGCTAAATGGCTCGTCGAGAATGACCAACTCCGGATTATGGACTACTGCGCTGATGAATTGAACCCGCTGGGCCATCCCTTTTGATAGTGCTTCCACCTTCAACTTTCCGGCATCAGCCAGATCGAGGCGAGCAAGCCAATCCCGCACCCTGGAATCTGGGGAGCGCACCCCTTTGAGCCGGGCAAAAAAGCAGAGGATTTCATGCACCTTCATCGACCGGTAGAGGCCCCTTTCTTCAGGGAGATAGCCTAGCCGGTTACTGGCGCATTTTTCCGTGGTGGAGCCCAGCACCTCCACCGTGCCTTCATCTGGTTCGTAAAGGCGGGTGATCAGGCGCAAGGTAGTTGTTTTGCCCGAGCCATTGGGCCCGAGGAAACCGGTGATTGAGCCGGATTTTACTTGCAAATCAAGCGCATAAACTGCCACCTTGGCGCCAAATCGTTTGGTTGCCTGATTCAATTCCACCGCGTTAATCATGTGTCGCTGCCTTGGTTTGTATCTTCTGCAGATGCCCCTGCTTGGGGATTAGCGGCCTTGCGGCCAGCTTTTTCAAGCGCCATTCGCAGGGCGAACTCCACCTGTGCGTTGAGTGAACGCAGGTCATCGCGGGCCCAACGCTCCATTGCGGCGTGGACCTCGGGATTCAGTCGTAATAGAAAAGCTTTGCGCTCAGCCAACTGGAAAACCCCTTAATTATCCAGTGTAAAGTGAGCCGGTATTGAGCACCGGTTGCGGGTCTTTGTCGCCGCAAAGCACAACTAAAAGGTTGCACACCATCGCCGCCCGGCGTTCGTCATCCAATTTCACTTTGCCTTCGGCATCTAAGCGATCCAACGCCAATTCCACCATGCTCACAGCGCCATCGACAATGATCCTTCTTGCCGCAAGAATCGCGCTGGCTTGCTGGCGCCGCAGCATGACGGCGGCAATTTCCGATGCGTAGGCCAGAATGCTAATACGCGCTTCGATCACTTCCACGCCTGCCGCAACGAGTCGCTCCCGCAATTCGGTTTGAAGTTCAATGCCCACTTTTTCAGGATTGCCGCGCAAACTGATTCGCGCATCATCATGGCTATCGTAGGGGTGTTTGCTTGCCAAGTTGCGCAAGGCTGATTCACTTTGGATGTGGACATATTCCTCGTAATTGTCCACATCAAAAAGGACTCGGGCGCTGTCTATCACCCGCCAAACCACCACGGCTGCGATTTCGATCGGGTTGCCATCCAAATCGTTCACCTTGGCGGGGTGACGACGCTTGGGGCCTGAGGCGGTTGTCACATTGCCTGCGGCATCTTTGGTCGTGGAAGATTCGGCTTGGCTACCAGTTTCGAAAGTGCGTATGCGCAGGGAGACCAGTCGCTTCAGGTAGAAGGGGTTTACCCAATAAAAACCAGCCTCTTTCAGGGTGCCAACATATTTGCCGAACAGGGTAAGCACTCTTGATTGGTTGGGATACACAACCGCCAGGCCGCAAAGCGTGAGGATGCCGGCGAAAATTAAAAACAGGGCCAATCCCAGCGAGGCGACAATGAGCAAGGCCGGCCAATTTATGAAATAAGGGCCAGTAATAGTCAGGCTTAGGGGGCCTGCCAAAAGGAGGATTAGGCCTACCAAAAGCGGGACATAACCGGAACGGCCAGATGTAACGCGATCCTGGATCATGATTCACTCCTTGCTAGGCAAGTGTTACCGCTTAGGCTGATACTTTTATGATATCATTTTGGTAGCGCAGGTCAAGAGGATTCGGCTACAAGGAAAACACGCACCAAACCGCTGCCAGAATGAAACCACAGGCAAAAATGTATTTCCAACCTAGGGGTTCGCCCAAGTACCAAACGGAAAAAGGCCCAAAAACCGCCAGGGCTTTATGGCCTCCTGCAATATCTTCAACTGACACACCTTGAACTGGGTGTTGCCAATCCGATTGGCAGGAACGTGCAGTAAATATTCAAGCAGAGCCACCCCCAGGAGATGAGGGCGGCAATGATCCAAGGCTTATCAGCCAAGCCTTTGAGCTGCCCGCATCAGGCAAAAGTCATGAAGATGTTTGGCAGAACCAGTAAACCTGCGGTTTGACAAATAACGCCCTTCCTGGGCTTCTTTCGTCCTGATTTGTGGCTCAACCCGGTAGGCTGGCCAAGTTTTGGTCTATCGACCGGATTTGTTCTTCCAGCTCAGCGAGTGTTGCCCGCTGTTGCTCAACCACCTCAACCGGGGCGCGCTCGACAAATGAGGCGTTTCCAAGTTTGGACTGGATTCCAGCAATTGATTTTTCCTTGTCCAGGCGTTGTTTTGCCAGGCGCTGCCGCTCCGCGGCGGGATCAATGATCCCCTCCAGCAAAACGAAGGCCTCGAAGTCGCTATCAACTGCGCTGGCGGCCAACTTGGGCCTTTCCATACCCGGGTCGATGGCTAGCTCTTCTAGCCCAGCCAGATCTTTCATAACCGTCAGCAAGGGATGCAGCCCCTTGGCCACTTCCGCGCTGGCCCTGACACGCAAAATCAAAGGGGTGCGGTTTTCAATCTGGTAGCGGTTACGGGTTTCACGCACCAAGCGGATGAGCCGCTGCATCCGTTCGAAGACCTTTTCAACCGCCTCATCGCGCCAGATAGCATCGGCCAAAGGCCAAGGAGCGACGCAGACGCTGGGCTCCGGTTTGCATGCAGGGCCAAGACCGCGCTGCGGGGCAGAGTCGTTCAGCGCTTGCCAGATGGTTTCGGCCAAGAACGGCATGAAGGGTTGAAGTAGCCGAGCAAGCTGGTCCAAAACAGTCAGTAGCACTCGTTGTGCGGTTAGTCGAGTTGCCTCGTGCCTGAGCCGGCCCTTAGCCAACTCCAGATACCAGTCGCAAAAATCCGACCATGTGAAATCTTAAAGCAGCTTGATTGTCTCGCTGAAGCGGAACTGGGCCAAGGCTTGGTCAATCCCTTGGATGGCGCCGGCCAGGCGGCTGAGAATCCAGCGGTCTTCCAACGCCAAATCTGCCTGCTTCAATTCCCCGTGCGTGTAGCCCTCGAGGTTGATCAGGCAAAACCTGGTGGCGTTCCAGACTTTGGTGGCGAAATTGCGCCCCTGCTCAAACCGGTCGCTTGCTTGTTTGGCGGTGATCAGTTCGGCATCGGCGGCCGGCCATGGCCCACCGGGCCGGAAGGTTTTTTTGCAGCCAGGGCAGGCCAGCTTTTTCGTACGCATGTACATGTGTTCTTGCTTCACTGGCACCAGCGCATCGCAGTGCGGGCAGACATTCGACACAGGCATGCGCGCATCTTGGGTTTCGGTGGCCATCATCGCCATCTGGAACCGCAGGGCGTCGGGGCCGTACCGCTCGATGATGTCGAGCGGGTCAACGCCGTTGCCCTTGCTTTTGCTCATGGTCTCGCCGAAGCCGTCGGTGATTTTTGGGTGAATGTAGACCTGATGGAATGGGATGTGGCCGGTGTTGTACAGCCCGCAAATCACCATTCGCGCCACCCAGAGGGTGATGATGTCGCGCGAGGTGGAAAGGACGCTTGTGGGGTAGTATTTACCTAAATCATCGGTTTTTTCGGGCCATCCCAATGTGCTTTCTGGCCATAATGCCGAGCTGAACCATGTGTCCAACACATCGCCGTCGCGAACCAACGGGTGTTGCGGACCGAGAATGTTCTCGTCCAAATCCTCAATGCCGCAAAGGTGGAAGCCACCTTCTGGCGCCTCGCGCCAGAAAATGTCAGCTCGCCCTGCTAGTTTTGCTTCCATGAGAGCCTTGTCACACCTGACATGCCAGACTGGAATCTGGTGGCCCCACCACAACTGGCGACTGATGCACCAGTCGCGCTTTTCTCCCAGCCAATCCAAATAGGTAGTTGCATACCTGGTGGGTGCGATCTTCACGCGGCCATCACGCACCGCATCCATCGCTTTTTCGGCCAGTTCAGCCATATTGATGAACCACTGATCCGACAGAAGGGGTTCGATGGGGCTTTTGCTGCGATCGGAGTGGGCCAGTTCAATGTCGCGGTCTTCCCGGCCCTCGAAAAATCCCAAGGCCTCCATGTCCTCAACAACTTTTTCCCGAGCCACATAGCGGTCTAGGCCGCCGTATTTGCCGCACAGGTTGTTCAGGGTTCCATCCGGGTTCAGTATGTTCAGCATCGGCAGGTTGTTGCGTTGGCCGCAGGCGTGATCATTGCGGTCGTGGGCGGGGGTTACCTTGACTGCGCCTGTGCCCAATTCCGGGTCCACTAGCAAAGCGTCGGCGATGATGGGGATTTCGCGCCCGGCTAGAGGCACCTTCACAAGCTTGCCAATCCATGATTTGTAGCGTTCGTCTTCGGGATGCACCGCGATGGCCACATCGCCAAGCATCGTTTCGGGGCGTGTTGTGGAGAAGCGGATGTGGCCCGAGCCATCTACTAGCGGATAACGGAAGGTCCAAAAACCGCCCTTCACTGTCTCGACAAATGTTTCATCATCGGCGACAGATGTCTGCAACTGTGTGTCCCAATTGACCAGGCGCTTGCCCCGGTAAATGTGACCATCTTTAAAGAGGTTGAAGAAAGTCCGGCGCACGGCGGCGGCGCAAGTTGAATCGAGCGTGAAACGGGTGCGTGACCAGTCGCAGGAGCAGCCCATGCCCCGCAACTGCTCAAGGATGCGCGAGCCGTATTGGTCTTTCCATTCCCAAATCCTTTTGACCAGTTCCTCGCGCCCCAAGTCGTGGCGAGTTTTACCTTCCAGATCGCGTACCCGCTTCTCCACCACTGCCTGAGTTGCTATACCCGCATGGTCGGTGCCCGGGATCCAGCAGGTATCAAAGCCGCGCGCCCGGTGCTGGCGGGCCAAAATATCCTGCAGGGTGTTGTTGAGAGCATGGCCCAGGTGCAGGGCACCTGTAACATTGGGCGGGGGGATGACCATGCTGAATGGCGGCTTGCCTTGGCTGGGCTTGGCCGTGAAAATGTCCAACTTGGTCCAGAGTTCCAGACAGCTTTTTTGAGCTTCCCGCGGTTCAAATGCCTTGGGCAATTCGGTGGCCATCGAATCCTCGCAAACGAAATAAGTGCTATTTTTGTCGATTTTTGTCTTAGGAGTTATGGCTTAATTCGCCATCTTTTATCACCTTGTAGTCGATGCTGTCCACCAAGGCCAGCCAACTGGCCTCAATGATGTTCTCGCTAACACCCACGGTTGACCAGATTGACGCTGAATCTTTACTTTCCAGTACAACCCGCACGCGAGCGGCGGTACCGTCGCGGCCATTGACCACCCGTACCTTGTAGTCGACTAGCGCCATTTCGGCCAAACGCGGGTAAACAGGGACCAGGGCTTTGCGCAGTGCTGCGTCGAGTGCGTTCACTGGGCCGTCACCCTCTGCCACTGTGTGAATCGTCTCGCCTCGCGAAACTAATTTCACTGTCGCTTCGCTGACGCCGGATGAATTGGGGCCGTGCTCGACATTCACGCGGTAGCTGACCAGATCGAACAGCGGATTATGGGTGCCTGCGGTTTTGCGCACCAGAAGCTCAAATGAAGCCTCGGCTGCTTCGAACTCGTAGCCTGCGTGCTCCAAATCCTGGATTCGCTCAAGGATGCGCCGCATCAGTTCACGGTCGTGTGCCATATCCAGTTTGGCAGTTTTGGTGATGATGGTTGATTGACCGGAAAGCTCACTCACCAGGATGCGTCGCTCATTGCCCACAGAGGCGGGGTTAATGTGCTCGTAGCTGCGGGCAAGCTTGCTGACAGCGTGCGTGTGCATTCCGCCTTTATGGGCGAAAGCGCTCATGCCCACGAAAGGTTGGCCTGGCCGGAAATTCATATTTGCAGTTTCGTAGACAAAGCGCGAGACTTCGGTCAGGCGCCCCATGCTGCCTGGAAGCAGTACCTCGTGGCCCATCTTTAGCCCAAGAACTGCACCAACGCTGATCAGATCGGCATTGCCGCACCGCTCACCAATACCATTGATAGTGCCCTGCACCTGAAGAGCACCGGCTTCAACCGCAGCAATACTGTTGGCAACAGCCAATTCGCAATCATTGTGGCAGTGTATCCCCAGGCACACGCCCGGACAGGCTTTCACAGCGGCTTTCACCCCGACAGAAACCTCGTGGGGCAGACTGCCCCCGTTGGTGTCGCACAAAATGACGGTTGAGGCACCTGCTTTGGCGGCGGATTGAAGTGTTGCCAAGGCATAGTCTGGGTTAGCCTTGAAGCCGTCGAAAAAGTGTTCCGCATCGTAAAAAACTTCTCGGCCCTGGCTTTTGCAAAAAGCCACCGAGTCGGCGATCATGGCGAGGTTTTCATCGAGAGTGGTGCCAATAACCTCAAGAACATGCAAATCCCAAGTTTTGCCCACGATGGTGATCAGGGCGGTTTCTGCGGCAAGCAGGGCTTTCAGGCCTGTATCATCGGCAGCGCTGATGCTTTTTTTTCGAGTCATGCCAAAGGCGGCAACCTTGGCATTTTTTAGAGGCACAGAGCGAAGTGCTTTGAAAAACTCAGCATCTTTGGGGTTGGACAGGGGGTAGCCACCCTCAATGAAATCGATACCCAGGTCATCGAGCCTGCGAAGAATTGCCAACTTGTCCTGCACGGAAAAGTTGACTCCCTCTCCCTGGCTACCATCGCGCAGGGTTGTGTCGTACAGGTCCACCCGGGCCATGATGATCCACCACCACTAATTAGGGCTCCGTTTCCGGCAATAAAACCGGATTTTGGTGCCGCCAAGACAAAGACGCATCATAGCTGAAGATGGGCGAAACTTCTAGGCAGGCGAAGGGCAAAACTTGTTTGCAGCTGTAATTGAAACAGGCTTTAGGAAATTGATTTTGAAAGTTTGGGCCTTTAAGCATTGGCGCAAATATTGCCGCCCGGTTTGCAAGTGACCCTTTTGCGCCAATGGAAATCATCCCGTTTGGGGAAGTCTCTGCGGAAGTGGGTTCCGCGGGACTCCTCGCGCACCTTTGCGCTACCCAGCATCAGTGAGCTTATCGTGAGAAGGTTGGACAGTTCCCAGCCGTCTTGTTGGTTGAACTCCCGTCGCAAAACATAGCTACACCAAAAGCGCAGTTGTTCCAGAGATTCGGCCATCTCGGTGCCATCCCGCTCAATCCCTGCAGTGCGCCCCATGAGTGACCGTAGCGAGTTGAGAATGTCTTGCAGGTCCAATTCGGGGCCCGTTTCCCGGCGGGCTTCGTCGCTTATCGGGGGTACTTGGAAGGTGTCGGGCTGGTTGGCAGCTTCCCAACCTGCTGCATCGCCACAAATTTTGCCAAAAACCAGCCCTTCGATGAGGCTGTTGCTGGCTAGTCGGTTGGCACCATGTAGGCCGGTGGAGGAGACTTCGCCTGCGGCGTAGAGGCCTGCGAGGCTGGTTCGGCCCTGAAGGTCTGTATTCACGCCACCAATGGTGTAGTGGGCACCTGGACGGACAGGGATGAGGTCTTTTGTCAAATCCAATCCGAACTCGGCACAGGCCCGACCTATGGCGGGAAACCGGGATCTTACTTTTTCAGAGTTGAGATGAGATAAATCGAGGTAGACGCACGAGTGCCGTGTGCGGGCCATGGCGCGCATGATGGCCCGGGCAACAATATCGCGTGTGGCTCGTTCCTCACGGGGGTCTTCGCCCACCATGAAGCGAGTGCCGTCTTTGTCGCGCAGGAAGGCACCCTCGCCCCGGAGCGCCTCGCTGATCAGCGACCGGCTGGAGCCGGCAACATAGAGTAGGGTGGGGTGGAACTGCATGAATTCCATGTCGCGCAGCAGCGCCCCGGCCCTGTAAGCGGCAGCCATACCATCGCCGGTGGCGACGGAACTGTTGGTGGTTTCGCGATAAATTCTGGCTGCTCCGCCAGATGCCAAGATTGTTGCCTTGGCCCAAATGGCCAGTCGTTCCCCGCGTGAAGTGGCAACCAAAACGCCCACACAGCGCGACTCGTGTGTCAGGAGGTCCAAGGTGAAAGTGCGTTCTTTGATCTCGATGTTAGGTGCGCTGCGGGCACGGGCAATCATGCCACGCATCACCTCGTGGCCGGTTGCGTCTCCTAGTGCGTGAACAATGCGTGCATGGCGGTGGCCTCCCTCGGTCGTTAACGCCAGGTGACCATTGTGGTGGTCGAACTGCACACCCATCTGGATCAGGTCGCTGATCTGGTGAGGGGCCTCCTCCACAACCATTTTGACCACCGCTTCATCACAAAGTCCGTCGCCGGCGATTAGCGTGTCGTTCACATGGTCTTGGAAACTGTCTTCTGGGGACAGCACCCCGGCTATTCCACCTTGGGCCCAAGCGCTGTTGCTAATCTCGACTTTTTCTTTCGAAATGACAACAACCCTTTGCCCGGGCGAGACCGCCAAAGCAGCCCGTAAGCCGGCTATGCCACCCCCTAAGACCAATACATCGGTGAAAGCGTGCAATGCCTTCTTGGGATTGAATTGCACCAAATGACGCGGTGCTGCCGGGGGGAACATGGAGAGGCCTTTGGTTGTCTCAGAAGAAAAGGTCGTTTACCGGGGTGGGCTGATTCCCGAACCCGGAGCTATAACCCCTGTTTTTCGTTTGCGACTGAATTCTCGCCACGCATCACGATATTCGGCTGGAGGGTCTGGACGGTTTTCACCTTGAATCTGCCCTGTACCCGAAGGCCTGCTGGTGGCCTGACGGGCGCCCACGCTGCCTAGTGTGCCTGCCGATTGAGGTGCCACCTGATCATCACCTGATTTGGGCCTTTCAATCTGGTCTTTGCGGTCGCGCAACAGTTGCTGATACTTGGCGATCTCTTCATCGGACATGCCATTTTGCTTCAGTTTATTCTTATTCTTGCGAATCTGGTCTTCCAAACTCTCAATTTGTGCCAAAGCGGCTTTTTTAGATTCGGCATCTGGGGCGTCGGCTTTATTGCGACTGCCTGATTTGCTAACGCCCTCTGCTCCATCTCCATCTTTACCACCGGGCCCAACGCGTGGGTCGGTTCCCTGCCCCTTACCCGGTGGGGCATTCGGATCTGCATCTTCCCCGGGTTTTTCTCCTTGACCGGGCATAGGCTTGTCACCTTGACCGGGCATAGGCTTGTCGCCCTGGCCAGGCATAGGCTTGTCGCCCTGGCCAGGCATAGGCTTGTCGCCCTGACCAGGCATAGGGTTATCGCCCTGACCGGGCATAGGCTTATCGCCCTGACCGGGCATAGGCTTGTCGCCCTGACCGGGCATGGGCTTGTCGCCCTGACCGGGCATAGGCTTGTCGCCCTGACCGGGCATAGGCTTGTCGCCCTGACCGGGCATGGGCTTGTCGCCCTGACCAGGCATGGGCTTGTCGCCCTGACCAGGCATGGGCTTGTCGCCCTGACCGGGCATAGGCTTGTCACCTTGACCGGGCATAGGCTTGTCACCGTGACCGGGCATAGGCTTGTCGCCCTGACCGGGCGTAGGCTTGTCGCCCTGACCAGGCATGGGCTTGTCGCCCTGACCGGGCATGGGCTTGTCGCCCTGACCGGGCATAGGCTTGTCGCCCTGACCGGGCAT
>CAIWHS010000572.1 GCA_903912515.1 uncultured Planctomycetaceae bacterium | reverse complement strand
TGTTCAGCCGGTATTTGTTTTTGCGCACCACGCAGGCCATGGAAGATTTGTCGGTGGTTCGCTCCACGCTTGGCGTGAGTCAGCTTGTGCGCTTTGGCACGGTGCCAGCCAAAGTACCGCACGCGTGGGTAGAGGCCATGCGGGCCCAGCCTGCCGTTCAAGAAACTTTGCACCAACAGGGCGACAAGGTGGTGCTGGGCGAGGGGATGCTCAAGGGCCTGGAGGCCATTTACATGCAGCCCGATGGGGAGCTGCGGGCCATGGTGCTGGTGGAGCTCCTTAGCAAGCCGCACTTGATCTCCTATGAGGTGGCAAGTTTGCTACCGCAGGCTTGAGACCTTCAGTTTGATGCCTCAAGTTTGTGGGTTTGGTGCCGAATCGGTTCGGTCAGCACCATCACATTGGCGCTAAAGTACCCCAAAGACGTCCTTAGGAATGAACAGATGAGCGCCACCTTCAAACTGCTTGCTTGCACCGCTGTGGTCAGTCTATTGAGTGGTTGCGCCTCGCTTTTGTCTGAGGATGTGCAAGAGCTGCAAGTTACGCTCCTTTGCAAGCAGCGCCCTGTGGCCGTGAGCTGCACGGCCAGCAACGACTTGGGCCGCTGGCAGTTTGCCAGCCCCGGCAAGGTGTTGGTGCTAAGCGACACCAGCGTGCTAGACATTACCTGCCGCGGCCACTCTACGCCGCGCTTTACGGTGTCGGTGCCGCCCCTGCCCAGCTGGTCCATGGCCGGCAATTTGTTGGCGGGTGGCCTGTTTGGTGCGGCGCTTGACGCCTACAGCGGCGTGGGCATGAAGTACCCCGAGAACATTGACATCAACAACCCTGCTTGTGGTGAGTAAGCTCTGGCTTTTGACGCCTTCTTGCAGCATACTTTCTGTAACTTTTTTCTAGACGCTCAAACATGACCCAATCTTCCACTTTGGCCAGCGCACGCGGTGCTCGTTTTTCAAGCGATGGCCGTGTACTTTCTGGCGCGGTGGTGCTGGGCTTTGCAAGCCTTTTAACGGGCTGCGGCGGCGGTGGCACGGTAGCTTGCTCTGCAGGCCTTGGTTTTTTGGTCAGCGCTGCGGCGTGCAAGGTCAACTATGCACCCGTGGCCAATGCCGGCCCCTTGCAGAACGTGCACGTGAGCAAGCCCGTTACCTTAGACGGCTCGCAAAGCAAGGACCGCAACAACTCATCCCTGACTTACAAGTGGACCCTGAAGGTGCCCACAGGCAGTACCAGCGCCAAGTTGTCTTCTGACACCATTGCCAACCCCAAGTTCACGCCCGATGTACCTGGCGTGTACGTGGCCACCTTGGTGGTCAACGACGGCAAGCTGGGCAGCGACCCCTCCACGGTCAACATTACCGCGTCCATTGAAAACTCTGCCCCTGTGGCCGATGCAGGCACGCCACAAAACGTGGTGGTGAAGTCTTTGGTGATGCTGGACGGCACGGGCAGCACCGACGTGGACGAGAACATGCTCACCTTCAAGTGGATCATGCTGTCTAAGCCCGAGGGTAGCAACGCGGTGCTGTCGGCAGCTTGGTCGCCCGTGCCTAAATTTACGGCCGACGTGGTGGGCAACTACGTGATTGGCCTGACCGTGAACGACGGCAAACTGGACAGCGTGCAAACCGCCGTAACCGTAACAGCCGCCGAGAAAAATTCTGTGCCTGTGGCCAATGCTGGCGTGAACCAGAACGTAGTGGTGAGCACCACAGCCGATGTGGTGCTAGACGGCACGGCCAGCTCGGACGCTGACAAAGACTTCTTGACCTACAAGTGGGTGCTGATTTCTAAGCCAGAGAACAGCCAGGCAGTTTTGGTAGGCAGCACCGCCAACAAGGCCACCTTTAAGGCCGACCTTGAGGGCACCTACGTGGCCACCTTGTTGGTGAACGACGGCAAGGGCGCCGACAGCGAAGTGGTGGCAACTACCGTGACCGCATCGCGCGTGAACTCTGTGCCTGTGGCCCGCGTGGGTGCCAACCAAACTATCAAGTGGAGCAGCACCTTGCCCAGGGTTACCTTGGATGGATCGTTCAGCACGGACGCCGACTTGAACCGTTTGTACTACCGCTGGGCCTTGATGTCTGTGCCGCCAGACAGCAAGCTGACAACATTGACGGGCGCCGACACTGACTCGCCCAGCTTCACACCCGACAAGGCGGGTGTGTACGTGGCCAGCCTCATTGTGAACGATGGCAAAGAAGACTCTGTGGCGGTGGCCACCACCATCACGGTGGAGAGCAACAACACTGCGCCTGTGGCCAATGCGGGCACTGCGCAAACTGTGGTGGCGGGTGCTTCTGTTGCGTTGAGTGGTGCATTGACGGCAGACGCTGAAGGCGACCGCATGACCTACGTCTGGACGCTTACCTCAAGGCCTACAGGAAGTACTGTGTCGGGCTCGTTCTTGACCAACAGCACTACGCTTGCGCCAACCCTAAAGACCGATGTGGTGGGAGTGTACGTGGTAACTTTGGTGGCCAGTGACGGGCGCCTTAGCAGCGCGGTGGCCACCGTTTCTGTCACTGCAGTTAGCAGTGCCACAGGGCTGAGCGGGTCCTAAAAGTAGGGCCTGGCTAGATAAATTCCCAGCCGTTAAGAACCAGGCCCGTTAGGCCTATCTTCTCGGCTGTGAATTCGGTTTCTGCGGCCATCACGGCCAGCGCCGCTTGGGACGTGCCAGCGCTAAGCATGCCCACATAAGTTTGCAGCTCTGCCTCTACGGGTGGTCTGCCAATCACGTTTTTAAAGACATGCTTGACGAAAGCTTCGTTGCTGCCAGAGCCCGCCAAACCAAGGTACATGCTGGTGC
>CAIWHS010000571.1 GCA_903912515.1 uncultured Planctomycetaceae bacterium | reverse complement strand
GTCAGACGCTTGGGGCGGGTTTTCGGCCCTAAGGCGAATGAGTTGTGGCAGTGAGAGGGAGGCAAAACCACCCAAGCCTGCGCTTAGTAGCTCGCGGCGGTGGGGAAGGGAGCCTAGGTGGGTTGAAATGCTCGGAGGTTTTGGCATAGGGTGGCCAGCCAATTTGAGTGGGGTTAAAGTTTAGGGAAGACTTAGGTAGGTATATCCCCTAATATACATCATTATGGCCAAGCGATGGCCCTATTTTGGAAAATCAGGTCGGCGTGGGACGAGTGTAAGTGTAGGGCGTGTATTTTTTGGTGGGATGGTTGGGGATTGCGAATGCTGCCGCATGTGATGCTATGGAACCTGTTTGTGCGCCGGGCGATTTCTGAATCGTCGGGGCTTTTGTGGCAAACTCATGCCATGCCTGACTGGTTCAAACGCAAAATCAGCATGTTAGGTTCTGACAATCACCATCGAATGGAAGTTGAAGACGCATTCACTCTGGCGACGGAGCGGTACCTCATATTAGCTCTGAAGGAAAAGAACTTTAGGTTTGATCGGACTGAAACCCTGGAAGATATGCCCATTCGCAACATGCGGGTGCAAAGCCATCATTTCAAGGGGCCTGCAGGAGAGGATGTTCGGTGCCACAGTTTGGTGACGGACCCGCTAACCGTGCACCCTATGGAGTGCCTTACCTCGGCAGTTTTGACGGCGGGTGCTAATAAGGGGTGCCGGAATTGTCGGTTCAAAGCAACCGATTGCAGCTATTGTCTGGACGGGCGATTGAGGCAGTTGCTGGTTGCAACGGGGCGATTTCAGCCTTTTGATGAGTTTGGCTGGCCTGTTTTGAAAGCTGCCTTGGGAGAGCCGTACGCGGCCTGCCTAGAAGACCTTGGCAAGTTTGAGCTGGAAAGACTGAAGCAAAGTAAGCTGGACTTGTTGAAGGAATTGCGGAGTGGCAGTGTGGAAGAACGGCGAGCGGTGCGGGCCAATAAGGATTGTCCTTGGCGCAAATTGCATTTGAGGACCCAGCGCGACCTGAAAAAAGCCCTTCGGGCACTAGGGAAATCGGACGGGGATGGGGAAGTGGATGACGGGCCTTTCGAGGATCCGGCCGGAGCGTGAGCCTGCGGAGAAAAGGCTGGAAGGTCAATTCGCGCAATAATTCTTTGCGGGTGAAATTGAAATTAGGTTTTGAGATTGCCCCCCACCGACGATGGTGAAGGGGGCTATTTTTTGGTGATTTGAGTGATTGGAAAATGATAATAAATAATTTTAAAAATTGATAACTTCTGGCAAACAATTAAATCATTCTCATCGTAGTGATGGCGGAACATCTAATTAAGGAGTTGCGCCATGTTCAAGAAGTACCGATTTGGGTTGGGTTTATTAACCGTTGGGCTTTTTGGGGGGAGCCTCATGGCCCAATTTCGCCCAGGGTTGCCACCCAAGCCTTCCAATCCAGCCCCAATGAGGCCTCCTGTTATTCCCTTAACCCCGGGGAATGGTCAGTCTGGTGGGGGTGGCCAGTTCGGTGGTTCGGGCCAATTGGGGGGTAGCGGTGGTGGACAGACGGGTGGTTCTGGCCAATTTGGTGGTGGTCAGTTTGGCCAAGGTGGTAATGGTGGGGGGCAAATGGGTGGGATGGGAGGTGGGAGTTTTCAGGGAGGAGGCGGATTGGGTGGTGGTAACAACACCCCTTATGGGGCTTACACTCCCGGTTCCATTGTCCGTCCAACGGGACTGAGCGGTCCTTATACGGTGATTCCTGTGCAATCGGGGTACATGTTGGGAGGGCAAGGGGGGCAGTTGGGAGGCGGACAACTGGGCGGATTTGGTGGCGGTCAGTTTGGCCAAGGCGGATTTGGTGGCGGTCAGTTTGGCCAAGGTGGACTTGGTGGTGGACAGTTTGGCCAAGGTGGACTTGGTGGTGGACAGTTTGGCCAGGGTGGACTTGGTGGTGGACAGTTTGGCCAAGGCGGATTTGGCGGGAACAAGGGATTTGGTTTTAACGGTGGCCCGGGTATCTGAAAGCCGGAATATTCTTGGTGAGGGATTTTAAAAGACCTTGGGATTCTTGATTGGACCCTCCGCGCGCAAGTGCGGGGGGTTTTTGCGTTAAAGTGGTAAGGCGCAGTTCTTTTAGACCGGTAAGCCGGATGCAAGCAGGGGCACCAGTATGAAAGCTTTTTTCCAATGGTTTTTTGCGGGAGCATTGCTTGTTGCCGCAGGTTCGTTATTGCCGGCGCAAAATCGTCCTTCCACCCCGCCCCGCCAGCCGGTTTACCCTCCGGGATTTCAACCGGGTGCCGGGCAGTGGGGGCAGATGGGTGGTGGGCAGTTTGGTAACAGCGGCATGCAGGGTGGTGGGCAATTTGGTGGTGGCCAGATGGGGATTGGAGGATTTGGTGGTGGGCAGATGGGCATGGGTGGCGTTGGGGGAGGCCAGGCAGGGATGGGGGGAATGTCGGGTGGCCAGCAGGGTGGAAACGCTAGTGGGGTGACCAATCCGTTTGGAGCCTATATTCCTGGCACTGTTGTTCGCCCCAATGGGCAAAGTGGCCCTTTCACGGTGATTCCAATTCAACCGGGATACATGTTGGGCGGGAATGGTGGTTCGTTTCTGGGTGGCCAGGGTGGTGGGCAAAACGGGCTAGGTGGTGGTTTTGGTGCATTTGGCGGGGGCCAAATGGGCCAAAGTGGTGGCGTTGGAGGTTATGGTGGTGGCCAATTTGGCCAGGGTGGTGGTTTTAGTGGTAACCCGTTTGGTATTGGTGGTGGATTGGGGGGTGGGCAGTTAG
Organism: uncultured Planctomycetaceae bacterium; assembly: GCA_903912515.1. Classification (GTDB taxonomy): domain Bacteria; phylum Planctomycetota; class Planctomycetia; order Gemmatales; family Gemmataceae; genus UBA6894. The sequence goes on along the minus strand of CAIWHS010000571.1, from coordinate 4,328 downwards.
GTTTTGGTGGTGGGGCCCTAGGTGGAATGGGTGGTGGTTTTGGCGGGAACAAAGGAAACGGATTCAACGGTGGGTTTGGTTTGTAAACGAAAAAACAACATTTAAATTTCTTTAAAAAACCTGCCGGCCGCTTCGAGTGGCTGGCAGGTTTTGTTTTTAAATCCTTAATGAATAATGATTTGCGAATACATTACCACTTATGTGAACATGGTGATGATTGAGGTTGACTTGTTGTGAAAAATAATCATTATCTAGATAGTCAACTTTCGGGCTGTCTGCTAGTTGACCTCAAAATTTTGGGGAGTGGCCATGTTTCAAACATCAAATCAAAGGCTTGGCAAGCGCCTTGGCTTCACATTGATTGAGCTGCTGGTAGTGATTGCGATCATTGCTGTGTTGGTGGGCCTGTTGGTCCCCGCAGTGCAAAAGGTGCGCGAGGCAGCCAACCGCATGAGCTGCTCGAATAATTTGAAACAAATTGGTTTGGCACTCCATAACTTCCATGGGGCCAATAGTTACTTCCCCTCAAATTTGCGCCCGGCCCAAAACCAAACGGTTCGCATGCGCTGGTTGACCTGGGTTTTGCCTTACATTGAGCAGGACAACCTGTTCAAAAACTACAATCAGGCATTGAACTGGTCTGACCCGGCGAACCGGCCAGTGACCAGTGTTCGGGTCAAAATTTTGGAATGCCCGTCTTCCCCATCGTCGACCCTTTTAGATGGGGCGCCGGATGGAACGCCCGCATGGGCGCCAATTGTGGCGAATTCAGACTATGCCGGTATTTATGGGGTGCATCCCAGCTTGGCTACGGCCGGGCTGGTGGATGTAGCGGGTACCACCCGCGGGGCTATTAGCAAGACGCAAAACCTGCGGATGGGTGACTTTACCGACGGTACATCGAACACGCTTCATGTGACCGAATCATCGGGCAGGCCAAGTATTTATCGGCAGGGCAGACTGGTAGTGGGGGCCTCGGCTACTGCGCGGGTTAACGGTGGAGGTTGGTGCCGCCCTGCCAGCGAAATACCGTATTTGTTAGGGACCGATGCCACAGGAACATCGACTCCTGGCCCCAACGCGATCAATGTGACCAACGGGTTGGATTACATTGCTGCGGGCGGTCCGGCATCGACCTTCTATGGGACAGATGGCACCAGCCAGATCTACAGTTTTCACTCTGGTTTGGTGAATGCGGTGTTTGCGGATGGCTCTGTTCGAACCATCAATTCTTCGGTCGGTATTCGCGCCTTGGCTCGCATGGTCACCCGCGATGGTGGAGAGGTCAACAATGACTAAGCTGCTGAGGATAGCGATGGCGGTGGTGGCCACCGCCTCGCTGGGCCAATTGATCGGCTGCTCATCTGGGGAGGGGCGGCGGGCCACCAACTTGGCGACCGGCAATGTGAAGGTGCAAGGCAAAGCCGCTCCGGGTGCAACCTTGGTATTTCACCCAGAAAAAGAGTGGGGCAAGGATGAGCCCAAGCCCCGCGCCACGGGGAAGCAGGATGGGTCTTTCGAAGTGACTACCTACGAAGGGACAGATGGCGCACCGGAGGGTAATTACACCGTCACCGTTGAGTGGTATGTACCCAATAAACCCGACGACGGGAATGTGACCAACCGGGCCCCTGCCAAATATGGCAAGGCTCAGTCCTCCCCGCTGAAGGTAACCATTGGCAAGGGGCCCAATAGCCTGCCACCTTTTGAGTTGAAGTAGAATTGGAAAAAAAGAGAAGAGGGCGAAGGGAAAACTGCAAGGTTTTCCCTTCGTCGCATTTTGAGCCTTGAACAATCACTCGCCCAGAGTGTGGATGGTGTTGTGGAGTTTGCCGGTGAAGGATTTGCCGTCTGTACCTTTGAAAGTGTAGACGACCTCCATGCACCAGGTGGGGGCCAGGTTTTCCAGATCGAGGGAGACTGTTTTGCCATCGGGTGAGAGGGTGGCTGCGCGTACTGTGAGCGGGTGTTCATCGTAATGTTTGGAACCGTAATTGGCGGTGCGTTTGAGGCCCCAGACCTTGACGGCGACCTTGTCGGCTTTTACCGATTGGGGATCGAGAGGCTCTGTGAAGGTGAGTTTTAGGCTATTTTTTGTGATAGATAGCCCAGTGGGCAGGTGGAGTGCTTGGCCGGTGGCGCGCAGGCGGTAAAAGCCGCCTGGGTGGGTGGCGTTACCGGCCCATGCAAACATGCCGCACAGGTAAAGGTGGCCATCGCCCGGGTTGAAACGGCCGCGCATGACTCCAGTTGGAAAGATTGGAATGGGTAGTTCCACCATGCCGCCTTGGATGAGGCCATTGGTAGTTTTTTCGTGGGGAACGACATAAACTTTGCCGTAGCCATAGGAAAGGTTGAGCAGGGAACCGTTGAGGGGCCCCCATTTCTTACTGTCAACCCAGAGCAATTCAGCAGGGGAGCGGTCGAAATCATTGGTGATCCAGCAAAGTGGGGGCACCATGGCATCGTCTGAAGGATCGGTCACATCTTGGTAGCCGAACATATTGCCGTAAAAGCGGGGTTTGCCGCCGCTTTGGCTGTTGGGCGGTGTCACCCAGTTGATGCGGTTTTTTGGATTCCAGAATCCTTCCTGATCGGTCACAACGAATGAGCCATCTGGATTGAGGCAGACGCCGTTTGCGGCCCTGAAGCCGTTGGCGATGATTTCGGTTTTGGAGCCATCGCGAGTGACTTTCAGCAAGGTGCCGTGGTGGGGTACAACCGCCTTGAGGCCGTGTCTTGCAGATTTTGCATAGTAGAAATTGCCTTGGGAGTCGGTCTGAAGGCCCATGGCGAATTCGTGGAAATGTTCGGTGACCTGGTGGTCGGTGTTGAGGCATTGGAACCAGTCGATTTCGCCGTCGCCATTGAGGTCGTGGAGGACGGTCAATTGATCCCGGCAGGTGACATAGATTTTGCTATCGACCACTTTTAGTCCGAGTGGTTGGAACATGCCGTTGGCAATCCGTTTCCAGCGAAGTTTGTCGCCGGTTGGTTCGACCACCCAGACATCGCCATCCCATGAGCAGAGTGCAATACGGCCATCGGGGAAGAAATCCAGACCTGTGAACCGGGTTTGCGCCAGCCAAGGATTGGTTTCGGGTGCGGTGAGGAAATCGGTGGCGAAAGGGCCCGATTCGGAACCTGCTTTTACTTGAGTTTCGATGGTCTGGCCCCAACGGGATGGGCCGCCCTGAGTGAGTGTCGCGAGATTCAGTTCTGCATCTGTAAGGTTTATAGGGGGGGCACCATTTGCACCGGTTTGGGTGTAGAGGCAGAAGCGGAGCGGCTGGTCGCCAGCGGGAATATGGAGCCGAAGTTTGCCAGCGGTGGAGTCGAATCGGACCGCAGTTTCCTTGGGGAAGATTCCAGCCACCAGTGGAGCAGAAGATGGGCCGCTAGGGCTTGAGGGAGGGCCTTGAAGAATCTTGGCATCCAGTTTGGAAGCTGAGAGGTCTGCCACTGTGCCAGACTTGCTGTTGGCCAGCCGCCAATGGCCTACCAAGTCGGCTGATTGAGGGAGTGCTGTCAAGTCGGCAGGAACCGCATCGAGGGCTTTCTGGTAAAGGCGAACCTCTTCGATTTCGCCCTCAAAGAAAGATTTTGGGCCGGGAAAATTGGGAGTGCCAAAGCCGATTCTGACGACGCTGTCGCGAAGTTTCTTTTTACTGCTGAGTTTGGCTGAACCGGCTGGTTTGCCATCGACAATGAGGGAGAGTGTGGCGGTGGTCGGATTGGCCACCACTGCGACGGTGTGCCATTGGCCATCATCGACTCGGGTGCGTGATGAGACTGCACCAACCCAGCCGATGTCGAAAACGAGTTGGCCACCGCGGATGAAGAGTGCCTGGCTTGCGGGGGTCCATGAAGGGCCGGGCATGGTTTGGGCAAAGATGGTTCCGTCCAATTTGGTTTTGATGCGGGACACGAGGGTGAACGGTTTATCGACCAAGTCGATCCTGTCGCCTTCTTTCACCTCCAGGAAGGTTTGACCGTCGAGGCTCAAGGTGTCTGGCTTGGGTGGGTTGGATTTTTGTGTGGCTGTGTTGGGTTCGGCAAGCCTTACTATTCCCGCACCCAAGGTGGTGAGGGAGGTATTTTCGGCCGGGTGTTCTGCCACTTGTAGAACGATTTCTGTTTTGCGTGGGGCGATTTCAAAAATTCTGCCAAAAACCGGGGGTTCTGAGGTGTTGGTGCCATTTATAAGCCTGGGTGATTCGAGGACCCGGGTGTTAGCCACGGTGTAATCGAGCACTACATGCTGCCCATGCTGGTAGAGGCCTTTGAAGCGGGCCCAGTCGGCGGGGAGAGGGCCATAGGGGCGGTCG
>CAIWHS010000570.1 GCA_903912515.1 uncultured Planctomycetaceae bacterium | reverse complement strand
TGACCAGGGTCTTGAATGGCTTTCGGCCATTCACTGTCACCTCATGCTTGGTCCATAGCTTTCCCGTGACCTCACGGACCTGATCCAGGTCCGTGCTGGCCAGAAGCTGATGGTTTCTCAGCAGGGGCATGGGACCATGCACCATCATATTTACCCCCAAAGCGCACGGGACATGGCAAATACCCAAGAGGTATCAAATTAATCGACCAGGCGGTGCGGTTGGTTTCAACCAATTTCTCCGATCCGCCTGCCTTGCCGACGAGCCAAGGCATGCGCCAAGGGTGGATGGCCGATGGGTAAATCCACCCAAGAGATCAGTCCTTCTTCAGTCCCTCAAATGCGATCAGCACATCTTCCTGCTCGTTGGTCTCCACCGACCCGGGGCGCATGGCGCGCAATTCCCGCAGGGCATCGCGCATGGTCTTGCCCTGGCTGATCAAAAAGGCGGCCAAAATGGTCCCGGTTCGGCCAATGCCAGCATGGCAGTGCACCCCAACGCCCATTTTTTGCTCATGCGCCTTGTGAATTGAATGGATACAGCGTTCCAGTTGGTCAAGGGAGGGGGCATGGTAATCGGCGATCGGTTCATGCACCACTAAAATGCCAGCGTCATTCACCCAACCCCGGGGCAATGGGCTTTCCGTCAGGGTTAGAATCAATTCCACCCCTTGCGTCCGTAACCAGTTCAGAGACTCAGGTTCCCTGGGCCGTGAAAACCCGGCAAGCTGGCCAGGAATTATCCACGAAAAATTGTTGGGTTGCATGTGGCGCTCCTCGCCAATATTTGGTCGTCTGCCCATTGCCGGCAATTCAGTATTCTAACGCCCCAGAGCGTGCGATGGGATTAAACTCTGCCATTATTTGCCAAAACCATTATTTGCCAAAAAGCCACAACCTTGACCTTCCCGGCTTGGAACGGGTATTTTGCCTTTCCCCATAAGGGGGCTATGCATGCGGCTGCGGGGGATGGCTCGATGGAAACCAATGATCTGGCAGCCGACATTGCCTCCATTCGTGCTCAAGTGGCCAACACCATCACATTTCATGGTTACAGGTCACCCACCATTGCCCTCACCGGCCTTTTGGGAATAGCCGCAGCTTGGGTCCAGCCTGACTACCTGCCCAACCCCAATCAACAGCTAGATCGGTATGCCGATTTTTGGATCGGGGTCGCCTTGGTCAATCTGTTCATCGTCGGTGCTGAGTTCTGGTTCCAATGGACCATGGCGCCCACCCCATTGGGCCAAAGGCTCACGGTACTGGCCATTAAAAAACTGGTTCCAAGTTTTGTTTCAGGGGTCATTCTCACCACAGTCATCCTCCGCCTCGCGCCTGAAAGCGGCTGGATGCTGCCCGGCCTTTGGGCCATACTCTTCAGTTTGGGTATTTTTGCATCCACCGGTTTTCTCCCACCGGCTACCCGCTGGGCGGGCTTCTACTACATGGCATCTGGCACCATCTGCCTTACATTGGGTAAAGGCCCAATGGCTTTTTCGCCTTGGCTCATGGTTCTTACCTTTGGCATGGGCCAAATTCTAAGTGCGATTATTTTGCATCAAACTTTGGAAAGAAAACCCGCCTAGTGGCAGGTTTTGCAACCAAAAATAACTCTAAATTTGATGGCTTTGCAGTTTTCTATTAAAAATAAAAAAACTCTCGCAACGATTCATGTCGCCCTGACAAACTCAACAATATGAAACGGGCAATCGTCCTGCGCATTCCTCTGGCCGGAATTTGCGCGGCCGGTGGATTCAATAGCCTGCCCGGCAGTTCTTTGGCATATCGGTTTGCTATGAAGGGGCGGGCCATAAACTGGCGCCCGGGCGCTGAAACTCCGCCAGCACCTTAGTTCAAGGCTTTTAGTCCGTGCTTTTGCCTGATCCGGCATGCCTCTTTCCAGGCATCCTCATCGCAACGCAAAAGATCTCCCAGCGCGGCCGAGCCAAGTTCAAAGCGCGCTGCGGTTTCAGCCATGCGGCCGCCGCACAGTTCAAATGCATCCAAAAGCAGCGCGGCGAGGAAAAGATAACGAGGGTCTTTCACTCCCACCCACACGGTGCCAGATTTATCGCGGGCGGCATCCACAAAAGGGTGATGGGCCAGATCACCCTCAGGCGGCGTTTCCCTAAGCTCTAGCCAAAGGGCCCGTCGCATCCGCTTCAGTGCCTTGGCCTTGTTGTCATGTTGCGAACGACTCTCCTCAGCGATCACCCGCAGGCCGCTGGGCAGATGGCGTAATCTCACCGCACTCGAGGTTTTGTTGCGCTTCTGCCCACCCGGGCCACTGGCGCGGTAGAGATCCACATCACACCGCGCCAGCAGTTCATCATCAGAAACGCTCGCCCAGGCGTCGCGCTGGCCCACGCTGAAAATCAGACTTCCAGCTTCCAGGGGGCACGCATCGGCCGGCTGATCAGGGCGTTGCCTTCCTCTTGGGCAAATACCCGCTTGGCGGGGTCCCAATCCAGCTTCTTGCCGGTTTGCAGCGCAATCACCCCCAAGTGGCAGATGATCACCGAGCTGGCTCCAACACCCACATGGCAGATAGGCTTCTTTCGGCTTTTCACGCAGCCAAGGAAATTCTCCATGTGGTTGTTAGAGACTTCCAACTTGATGGAGTCTTCCTTCAGGGGCTCCTCAAGCAGCTTGGGGTCGCTGGCGCTGATCTTGCCGCGGCTGACGAAGATCCACTTGCCTGTATCCCCCACGAAGAGGATGCCATTGGTGTCCTTGTCGCCCACGGTGTCAGGCAGGGTCGTGTCGCTGGCGATCACTTTGGCGCCGTTGGCGTAGGTGTATTCCACGCGGAAGGTCGGGTGGCAATTGTAGCTGTTGGCTGCGCCGCTCGGGGCTTCACCGATCGCTTGAACCGAAATCGGCCCGGTATCGTCCGTCCCCAGCCCCCACTGGGCGATGTCGAGATGGTGGGCGCCCCAGTCGGTCAGCTTCCCGCCCGAATACTCGTACCACCAGCGGTACTGGTAATGGCAACGCTCGGTGACATAGTCCACCTTGGGGCATGGCCCAAGCCAGAAGTCCCAGTCCAGGCCTTCGGGCGGCGCGGAGGGTTGGAAGGTGCCCTTGGGGTTGGCGCCGATACGGCACTCCACGCGGGTCACTTTGCCAATACGCCCGTTGCGCACCAACTCGCATGCCAGGCGAAACCTGCGGTCGCTCCGTTGCTGGCTGCCGGTTGCAAGCACCCGCCCGGTCTTTGCCACCACCTTTTCAAGTGCGATCGCCTCACCAATGGTCAGGGTGAGGGGCTTCTCCAAATAGACATCTTTCCCCTTTTTCAGCGCGTCAATGGCGATCAAGGCGTGCCATTGGTCTGGGGGGGCGATGGTTAAAGCCTCAATGTCCTTGCGGTCCAGCAGTTCCCGAAAGTCGCTGTAGCCCTTGGCATTCATGTCGCCGTTTTTGGGAAGGTCGGTTTCAATGGCGCGCTTCAGGTGGCGGGCATCCACATCGCAGGCTGCCACATAACGCACTGGCATCAGCTTGTTCTTGCGCGCGTCATTGTAAATGGCCCGCCCACGGCTCTGGGGGCTGCCAATGCCAATGGCACCCATCGTCAAACCGTCAGGTTTGCCTTGGCCACTGACTTCTTGCACCAAGGCATGTGCTTCTTGCCTGGAAAACCATAGGGGCAGCCCAGCAGCGGCCATGGCCAGCGTTGAGCGCTCGATAAAACCACGGCGCGAAAGATTGCCTCGTGGAGTGGGAGAGGAGGAGGACATAGCTTGATTTCCGCTCAAATTGGGTAATCGGGCCTTGATACCCTGCCCAATGGCGGGGCTATCTGATGGTACTCTGCCTGCCCCCTGGCTAGAACCAATATTTTCAGCAATTTTTCCAAAGTCTGGGGCCGGGTCTTTTTGCCTTGCTTCCGGGGCCATCTGAAGGCATAGTCTGCCCCCGAGACTGAAAGTGGGTAAGGGTGCGGAGTTTCGCCATGCTGACGCCAACGGGATGGATGCTGGTCGGGGTGGGGGCCACCGGGTTCTTCATGGCCCAATGTCTAGGCAAATTGGCACTAAAACCCCTTGGATTTTTTAACGGGCAAGACAATTATTTTGTCCCTGCCGGTGGCTGCGCCTCAGTCTTAGCGGCCCAAATTTGCAAAGCTAAAAAAGAAGTTCTGCTGCTGGCTCCCTCGCTTCAATCCAAAGGCCTGCTAGAGGCTCTAGTGGGTGCTGCAGGGAGGGGAGTGGCCGTCGAGGTGCTATTGCCTCAAGGGGCCGAAAAAACCTCTGGGGCTGAAATTCAGGCTCTGATCG
>CAIWHS010000569.1 GCA_903912515.1 uncultured Planctomycetaceae bacterium | reverse complement strand
GTGAACATTTCCCTCTCCACTGTGGCTCAGGAGGCCAATGACGGATCACGCAGGACAGGTGAGGCCCGCAAGCTGGCCGAGCGGGCTAGCGAATCGATCACCGCATTGGACCGAAGTGCCGCCGAAATCACCCAGGTCACGGGAACCATTCAGGCAATAGCCCTTCAGACCAACTTGCTTGCGCTCAACGCCACCATTGAAGCCACTGCTGCTGGCGAAGCGGGCAAGGGCTTTGGCGTGGTGGCCGCTGAGATCAAGGGATTGGCGCAGCAGTCGGGTCAGTCGGCTGGCGAGATCACCCGCAAAATCAACGAGGTGCAGGAGTCGGTCCGCAATGCGGTCGAAACGATTCGCGATATTCGCAACACCTTCAATGAGCTGGCAAGCGGATCGGAACGCATTTCGGAATCGGTGACCACGCAAAAGTTGGCAGCGGAGGCGATTGCCCGTTCCGCGCATGAAACCAATCAGGCAGTTGCCCGCATAGCGCAGGCGATCAACGAGGTATCGAAGGGCTCGTCCGACATGGCCCGGAATGCCGGTGAGGCGTCGCGGGGTGCCGGTAGTGTCTCTGCCAGCATTGCGGAAGCAGCCCGAGCCGCTCGGGCGATTAGTGACAGCATTCAGTCGGTATCGACGGCATCTAGACTGAATGCCGAGTCAGCCACCTCGCTCAACAGTGCTTCCCAAGATCTTTCGGCCATCGCCAATCAAATGGAAGGGTCCATGAGCCGCTTCCGCCTAAGCTAAGGAAACCATTTTTATGTCTTCGAAATCTGTGAAACGTGTAATTTCCCAAGGTGGAATTGTCAGCCAACTTTACTGGCGAATCGGCATTCTCGTGGCCCTGAATCTGTTGGTGGTGGCTCTAGCCATTTGGGAATTTGGCCTATTCAATGAAAAGGTTACCCGCCTGGTCGACCGCACCGGTAAGGCTCTCGATCTGGCCCGGGTGGTTCGTCGCAACATCTTTGAATCAGTTATTGCCGAAAAGGCGGTGGTTCTTTCGGATGACGATGCCGAGTCCAAAGACTTCAAAAACAAGTCCCTTGAGTTTCGCAAACAAGTCGAGGCTGGTCGTTCGGAACTCATTCGCACCCTCGACGGAACAGGCTACGTGGAGGAAAAGCGCCTCCTTGATGAGCTGGATCACCTACTCGATTTGTTTTACACCGAACAGGACAAAGCTTTGGAATATGGGATCTCGAACACCAACGCCAAGGCATGGGTCCAGTTTGATGGCGAATTGCGCGGCCTGTTGGCCCAATTTGACAGGCAGATGCAGGACCTGGCAACCGAGGCTGATTCCAAAAATCCCGAGGTAGCGCGCTTAGCCCTTAGCCTGCAGCAAATCTTTTCCCAAAACGCCCTGGCCTTGGTTCGTCACAATCGTGCAATCGATGAGCCGGAAATGGTGCAAATTGACCGGGTTATTGAGGGTAATTGGGAACGGATAAAGAGCCAGATGAAATCACTTAAAACCATCCTACCCACTGACCGTAAGGCTGACTGGAACCGGGCTAACGACCTTTTTGAGAAGGGGATCTCCATAGCGGGCCTCATCCAAAAACTGTCCCATGTGAATTCAACAAACCTTGCCATACAAGCCAGTATTGGTCCGGTGAGAAAGTATCGCCTGCTTTGTGACAACCTGCTGTCAGACATCATTAGCTCCCTGAATGGGCGCCTTGAAAAAGAAAAGCTTGAGTCTCAGGCCACCTACCAGAAATCCATGATCATTCTTCTGGGGGTAGGCTTGGCAAGCTTGGTCTGCGGCGTGCTCGCCGCTTGGTTACTGCAACGAGCCATTGTTCCACCTATCCGGCAAACGGTGGAGGGCCTGAATCAGATCACGCAGATTGGCCTGCGATTGAAGGGCCTTGCCCAAGACCTGATGAGCCATAGCGAGGAAACCACAACGCAGGCGGCAACGGTGGCGGCAGCCACGGAGGAACTCAATCGTTCCATTCAAAATGTAGCTGGCACCGCCGGGCAGGTGAGTGTGAACATGGGTGGCATTTCATCCGCCTCGGAAGAAATTTCAGTCAATATCAATTCGGTCACCCAAGAGGCAGAAGCCACTTCAGCCTCCGTTGATTCGGTGAAGGCTTCGGTGGAATCGATTCGACTTGGTTTGGTCAACATGGCCGACGAGGCTCAGGCAGGATCAACCCAGGCAGCCGAGGCGATGATCCTGGCTGAGAAGGCATCTGCCAACATGACCAGCTTGCACCACTCGGCTTTGGAGATCACCGAGGTGTCTTCGGTGATCCAGTCGATTGCCCAACAAACCAATCTGCTGGCCCTGAACGCCACCATTGAGGCCACCGCGGCTGGCGAAGCTGGCAAAGGCTTCGGGGTAGTTGCTGCCGAAATCAAGGGTCTGGCCCAGCAGTCGGGACAATCTGCTGGTGAGATCGCCCGTCGTATGGCCACCACCCGCCAGGCTATTGATGAGGCCGTGGCCTCGATGCGGCATATGCACGCGGCATTCACAGCCCTGAACAGTGCTTCCCAGCGAATCACCCATTCGGTGGATAGCCAAAAGACTGCTGCCAATTCGATTGTGCAATCGATGAATCAGGCCAACAGTGCGGTGGCCCGCATTGCCAATTCCATCCGGGAGGTGGGCAAGGGGTCCACCGACATGGCCCGCAATGCCATGGAAGCTGCAAAGGGTTCGGCGGATGTTTCAACCAACACCTCTCAGGCAGCAAAGGCGGTCGCCTCAATTGCCGGAAGCATCCATACCGTTTCCGATGCATCGCACTTGAACGCCAATTCCGCCACCACCCTGAACACCAATGCCTTGGAATTGGCTGATCTTTGCAAAACCTTGGAATTGGCGGTTGAAAACCTAGGGATCAGTTAATTGGTGCTTCTGGTCCGTTCCACATGGAACCCTCAGGGCGAAACAAGTTAGGATAACAGCATGGCGACAGACTTGCGCGTGCTGCTGGTGGACGACTCCAGAATCTTTCGGGGCGCCCTCCAATCCGCCTTGGAAGAGCTTGACTGGGTGCGGGTAGCCGGCTCGGTCTTTTCGGGCGAGAAGGCGCTTGCGGTTTTGGAAACCACTCCGGTCGACCTCGTTCTTCTCGATTTGGAAATGCCTGGCCTGTCCGGTTTGGAAACCCTGAAACTAATCCAAAGATTGAATGGCTCCAGGCCCCCTTTGGAGCAAGTTGGGGTATTGATAGTCAGCTCACAGCCAAACGCCCAAACCGAAGCGGTCAAAAAAGCCATATCCTATGGGGCCTTTGGTTTTCTTGCCAAGCCTGTTTCCACCATTCCCGGGGTGCCCCCCAAGGTCGCCCTGCTGGAGGGCCTGCTTCCTTTTCTTGAGCGCTACCGCAACCGGCTGGAAAGGCAAAAAATAGGGGGCACCGGTTCCCGAACCATTCCCCAACCTGTCCGTGATCCCAACACACCCGCGACCGGTTTGCAGAAGGTGCCATCACCAACCCCATCGGTGGGTTCAGAGATCCGGCCGGTTTTGGGGCCACGACCGTTTACCGCTATTGGCTTGGGGGTAAGCACCGGAGGGCCACGGGCACTCACTTGTTTGGTGCCCGCAATTACCAAGGTGGTGAACTCACCCATATTGATTGTCCAGCACATGCCTGCCGGCTTCACCGCTTCGCTTGCAGAAAGCCTTTCCAAGTTGGTGCCCGATTGGTCATGCACCGAGGCCAAGCCGGGTGAGGAAGTTGGCGGTAAGATGATTCGCGTGGCCCCGGGCGGTCGCCATCTCGAAGTGCGAAGGGTGGGGACCAAAATGGTTACCGAGTTGACTGATGGCCCCCTAGACTGTGGATGCAGGCCTGCGGCCAATGTCCTATTCAGGTCTTTGGCCGCTCAATGTGGGTCACGCTCAGCGGTGATGGTTCTTACCGGTATGGGAAACGATGGGGCCTCGGGCGCTCTTGAAATTCGCAAAGCGGGAGGTTTGGTTTTGGCACAGGATGAGGCAAGCAGTGTGGTTTGGGGTATGCCGGGAAGCGCCTTGTCGGCAGGGGCTGTTCATGAAGTGGCTCCCTTGGAACGATTGGCAATAGTATTGGCGGAATGGATCCGTCGCAGGGAAGGCGCATGAACCAACCAAGGCCCACCCTGACAACTTTGGTCCGTGAGCACCTAAGCCGTTTCATCGAGCAGCACAGCGGAGTTTTTCTGGGGCCCGAAAAGGGTTATCTGCTTGAGCACCGCTTGGTACCCATTATCAACCAGTACAAGCTTGCCGGTTTTGAAGGACTTAGGGAGGGGCTGATCGACCGCCAAGACCCCGAGCTTCGGGAGAAAGTGCTCGAGGCAATCGTCACCCATGAGACAGCCTTTTTTCGTGACAAACATCCCTATGAAACCTTACGCCACACCATCCTGACCAGGTTGGCGCAGCGGTGGCAGGCTACCCGCGAGACTCTGGGCCATCGCCCAACGCCCATCAGGATTTGGTGCGCGGCCTGCTCCACCGGGCAAGAACCTTGGAGTGTGGCAATGGCAATCCACGAATGGATCCCCTTATCCGGTGTCTCTGGCCTGGGTCTGGGTGATTTTGCCATTCTGGCAACTGACCTCAGTTCCAAGGTGCTGGACCATGCCCGGCAAGGGATTTATACCGAGGCTGATTTGGCGCGGGGAATGACGCCGGGCCAAATCTCCAGGTTCCTCAACAGGCAGCCGGGGGCCAAGCCAACTTTTCAGATGAAGGCAGAACTGCGAAGCATGGTCGAGTTTAGAAAAGCCAACCTGCGGGAAGGCTTTAAGAGCCTTGGTTTGTTCGACCTGATCCTTTGCCGCAATGTGCTGATCTATTTTGCCGATCCGCTCAAACGTCAAATCTGCGAGGGCTTTTTCCAAAGCCTATTGCCCGGTGGCTTTTTGATGCTGGGAGCTGCCGAGAGCTTGTTTGGTATCAGCGAACTGTTCCAAACAGATCGGCAGGGCGAAACCCTTGTGTACTGCCGACCGGCAAATTAGCCAAACTTCCTGTTCTTTCGTGTTCCACATGGAACCCTGCCACCCCCCCGGGTGGGCAAATTGCCATTGATCTGGGAAGCCTGAAAAGGTAATTCGATCTCCCCGGGGTTGGTGGCTCGCTTGCTGCACACCCGGTCTAGAGGGATCAATCATGGAACGAACAGACAATAAAAACAGCCAGCGAATGGGTAGGGGTTTGGAATCACTCTTTGGAGCCGGAGCAGAAGCCAGCCACCAGTCTGAACCGACCAAGGGCGATATTCCTGTGGGCGTGATTGAGACCAATCCCAACCAGCCCCGCAAGCACTTCGACCCGGACGAGTTGGCCAAACTCAGACAATCCATCCAGGAGCATGGGCTCCTTCAGCCGGTGTTGGTACGCCCCAAGGGTGAGCGGTTTCAACTCATTGCCGGTGAGCGTCGTCTACGCGCCGCAATCGATGCGGGTCTGGAAAACATCCCGGTTCACATTGTGAACTTTGATGACCAAAAGACCATGGAAGCCGCGCTGGTGGAGAACGTCCAGCGCAGTGATCTCAATCCGATTGAAAAAGCACAGGGGTTTAAAGACTACCTTGGTCGTTTCCAGATGACCCATGATGAGCTGGCCAAACGGCTGGGAATGGGCAGGCCAACCATCACCAACTTGGTGGCACTCCTTGAACTGCCAGCCGAGGTGCAAGACGCGGTGCGGTCTGGCCAAATCACCACCGGCCATGCCAAGGCCATCAAGGGCTTGCCTTCTGGCGACAAGCAGGCAACCGTGTGCAAGCAGGTCATCGCCATGGGCCTCTCAGTGCATGCCACCGAGCAGATGGTACGCCAACAGGCAAGCACACCTTCCAACAGTTCAAGTACCAACCCAGCCGACCCGGCAGCCAAGGGTAGCCCGGCGCCTACCGCCAGCGGATCCGATTTCAAGACAGACCATGTGCGCGGCATTGAAGAGGAACTGGCTGGCAAGCTGGCCATGAAGGTGGCAATCAAATTGAAGGGCCCTGAAAAGGGAACGGTAACCATCGCCTTTGAAACCGGCGATGACTTCGAGCGCTTGGTCGAGCGTCTTAGGCTGTGACCTGACTTCCCTATAAATCATAGTAAAAAGGCCCCGGTTGTGAACCCGGGGCCTTTTTACTTTTGGTCGCTCATCCATCAAAGAACAGTGTTGTCGGGCACCACACAGTTCGTTGGCAGGATTAGTATTCCGTCGCGGATGGAGTAGAAGGGGCCATCGGCAAAATTCACTCCCGAGCGATTCACCAGACGACAGTTGCGGCCAATGCGGAAGTTCTTGTCGAGGATCGCTCCCTCGATAACGGTGTTCTCCCCAATGCCCAAAGGCGGTTCGGGCGACCCTTGGCGTACCCGCCGCTCATCGGACGACTCATACTCGTTGGCACCTTGAATGATGCATTCACGCAGCAGAACCTTTTCACCCAAGATGCTGCGAACGCCTATGACGCAACGGTCGATCACACAGCCCACCCCGATCTCGCACCCATCAGAAATCAAGGTATCGCGCAGACTGCTGGAGTTGACTCGTGAGCCTGGCAAGTTGCGCATTCGGGTGTAAATGGTGCCGTCGGGCGCATGGAAGTCGAAGGGGGGATGGTCGGTGGTGAGTGCCATATGGGTGGAGTGATAGGACTGAACTGTCCCCAGATCTTCCCAAAAGCCATGGTGGCGATGTGCTCTTAGGCGCCCCTGATTCATCAGCCGAGGCAGAACTTGGGTGACCAAATCATCCATATGCGGGGTTTCACCCAGCATTTCTTGAAGCACCTTCCACTGGAAAAGATAGATACCCATGTTGGCCAAAAAGGGCCGGACCGGGTCTTCCGCCTCTGGTCGGGCGAGACTTTCCAACTGATCGCGACCGGGTTTTTCAACAAAATTTCGAACCCAGTTGCCTTGGTCAATTTTGGCGGCACCCATGCGCCGAACACGGTTGGGACCAACCGCGGTCACACCCAAGGTACATGCGGCCTTGCTGGCGCGGTGCCCCTGCACCATCGCCTCGAAGTCCATGCGGTAGAGCTGGTCAGAGGAAAGGACCAAGACATCGGTCACACCTTCGCGTTCGGCATACCGAAGGTTTTGGCGCAAGGCATCAGCGGTGCCACGGTACCAGTCACTGGTCTCGTTGGTTTGCTGGGCGCTGAGTACTTCAACAAACCCGCCATGGAACGGATCCATCTTGTAGGTGTTGCTGATATGCCGGTGCAGGCTAACGCTTTGGTATTGGGCCAAAATGAAGACACTGCCCAGACGGCTATTGAGGCAGTTGCTGACAGGCACATCTATTAGCCTGTATTTGCCTGCCAAGGGCACCGCTGGAACACTGCGGGAGCGGGTTAGCGGATAAAGCGCGCCACCATGACCACCACCCAGAATGAAGCAGACCACATGGTCCATGCTGAGGCCCTGCCGCTGGATTGGGTGCCGGCAATTGCCGGTTTACCCTTACTCTACAAACTACTGTTTAAGGCCCGGCGGGCCAATGCCCAGCAGGCCAACTTGGACCGGATTACCAATTAGGCTTGCATGGGTTCGTGGGGTAAGGTGGTCGACCCGTCCATCTCAACAACCCCCCGGCGGATAGCCTTGCGCAACCGGTTGAGCAGGGTTTTCACAGTTCCTTGGGGTTTGGGTTTGCGGGCCGAGCCCAAGGTGATGGCGATTTGGGTGACCGATTTGCCCTGGCGATAATACAAATCGGCAAGGTTCCGCTGGACGGGTTCCAGGGTTTCAACCACTTTCCAGATAATTTCCAAGCAAGCTTTTCGGTCGGATTCATTGAGGAAATCCATGGCCGGGTCAGTTTCCCGCCCGGGAATGAGTTCGAAGATATCGAAAGATCTCTCGCTGGTGGCGGAGGTCCACCACCTTCGTTCGGGGCGTTCTTTTTTGAGCAGGTTATAGGCCAGCCGCCGGGTCATGATTCTTAGCCAGCCAAGGTAGGCCTCGGGCACTTCAAGCCCGTTCAGCTTTCTGTGTGCACGCAAAAGCACTTCCTGACGAAGATCATCAGCCCGATGCGCACCCACTTCACTGCGGGACCAGCGCCAAACATTTCCATCCGACCGGGCAAACAGCTCGTTGCGTGCTTCAAGGTCACCTGCCAAGGCTCGCCTGACCAAAGGGGTGAGATCTTCTTGCAAGGTGGTGGGGGGTGCCCCAGTTGCTTCGCATGGCGTTTGCAGGCAAATTTCGCTAACAGCAACCGGATCAATATCTTGTGATATGCCTTGAGAGGGAATGGTTTTTTTATTTTTGATGGCCAACTTGCAAGAAGACCGTGAACGGGAAAGGCGGGGAGCAACGAGAGCAGGCATGGGAACAGACCTCCACTTTGTCACGCTGGGGGATTGGCAACTGGTTTGTTGGGCTAACCCTTATTCGCATGAAAGAGGGCAAATTTTCCGGGTTGGTCAACATGGCCAAAAATTCTGCAGTTTGTTAAAGTGGGAATTTTGGGTTAAATGATAAAAGTGCCATAAGCCGTTGGCGGAATTGCCTTTTAGCACTAAAAAACACCTATCCAGTTACAACAGCCCGGGTGGGGTAATCCACCCTCCGTGAGAAAGTGAACATGGCCACCGAGCAACAAGCCGACTTCGCACTGATTGGCCTCGCCGTGATGGGGCAAAACCTCATCCTCAATATGAACGATCATGGCTTCACCGTGGTGGCCTACAACCGTACCGTCAGCAAGGTAGATGACTTTTTGGCCAGGGAGGCCAAGGGCACGCAAGTTGTCGGTGCGCATTCGATTGCCGAGATGTGCGCCAAGCTGAAGCGGCCGCGCCGAGTGATGATGTTGGTCAAGGCCGGCACTGCCGTGGACGAATTCATCGCCCAGATTGTGCCCCATCTTGAAAAGGGCGACATCATCATTGACGGCGGCAACAGCCTGTTCGGCGACAGTGCTCGTCGTTGCAAGGAATTGGAGAGTAAAGGGATCCTGTTTGTTGGTACAGGTGTGTCCGGTGGCGAGGAAGGTGCCCGCCATGGCCCGAGCATCATGCCCGGTGGTAGCCCAGCCGCTTGGCCGCATGTGAAGGAAATATTCCAGGCGGTCTCTGCCAAGGTGGAGGGCGGCGCCCCCTGCTGCGACTGGGTTGGCGAGGGTGGTGCTGGCCACTATGTGAAGATGGTGCACAACGGCATCGAGTACGGCGACATGCAGCTCATCTGCGAGGCCTACCAACTGATGCACGAAGGTCTCGACATGTCGAATGACGAGATTCACAATGTCTTTGCCGATTGGAACAAGGGGCTGCTTGACAGCTACCTGATTGAGATCACCCGCGACATCCTCGCTTATAAGGAAGCCGACGGCACCCAACTGGTGGATAAGATTCTCGATGCTGCCGGCCAGAAGGGCACAGGCAAATGGACCGTGATGGACTCCATGGAGATGGGCATGCCCGTTACGCTCATTGCCGAGGCGGTGTACTCTCGCTGCGTTTCTTCGCTGAAGGATGAGCGCGTCGCAGCCAGCAAGGTGCTGAAGGGGCCGTCTGGCAAAATTAGCACTGCTGACAAAAAGGACATGATCGCTGCCATCCACGACGCCCTGTATGCGTCGAAGATCATCAGCTACTCCCAGGGCTATATGCTCATGCGGGCAGCCGCCAAGGCGAACAACTGGAACCTGAATTATGGTGGTATCGCCCTGATGTGGCGCGGCGGTTGCATTATCCGCAGCCAATTCCTTGGCAAGATCAAGGACGCTTTCGACAAGAACCCCAACCTCGACAATCTGCTGCTCGACCCCTACTTCACGGGCGAAATCACCCGCAGCCAAGAGGGCTGGCGCAAGGCGATTGCCGCCGCCGTGGTGGCTGGCATCCCGGTGCCGGCTTTCTCCACTGCGCTGGCGTTCTTCGACGGCTACCGCTCTGCGCGCCTGCCTGCCAATCTTTTGCAGGCCCAGCGCGACTACTTCGGCGCGCACACTTACGAGCGCACCGACAAGCCCCGCGGTCAGTTCTTCCACACCAACTGGACCGGCCGAGGTGGCGATACTTCCAGCAGCACCTACTCGGTCTGATTTGCTCTTTTGCAATTATCCAAGCGACAAGCCCGGCCTTGACCAGGTCGGGCTTGTCGCATTGATAACGGACTAGAAAGCGCTTTGCCCGAATACAAAGCCATTCATTTTAGCGGCCAAAACCCGCTGTGGCGCCCAAACGGATTTGAAAATAATATAAATATTGTGCAACTATAGCTAATTAATTTTTTGGTCCTCTGGGTTCTGCTTTTCCACAAGTTTTTCCTACCACCAAGCTCCCGCACAACTGGCCCTCGGGCCAATGTGTCAGCAGCGATGCCATGGCGTTTGCGATTTTCTTGCCCCCAACGGATGAGGGTTCGATTGGCGAACGGGGCGAGTAATCCTCTTCCACTTCGCAAACAAGTCGCAGGTCCAAAACCACCACTTTTGTGCGGGCAGCCTCTTCCACAATCACATCGTTGAAATAGCTCAGGGCTGCCACCTGTTCCTCTGGCAAACTGGGCACCGCTGTGTAAACGGTGCAAACGACTGTGGGCAATTTGTGGGCAAACACCGATTGCAGCATCTCCCGATATTCGCGGCGAAATTGTTTTTGATAGTTGGCCAACTGCCGGGCCACCGCGCCAAACCGTTGATTCTCAAGCAGTCCCCAGCGCGCCCCGATCTGCAAGGCGTCATTACCACCCACACTTACCACCAGATGAGTTGCATCGTTGGGGAGTTCCCGCAACTGGCGCTCCACATCCCGAGTCAGGTGACCATCCACCGCCAGCATCTTGACCTGCCATTCCGGAGGTAGCGCCCGCTCCAAATGAGCTGAGGTTGTGTCGGCTTCAGTGGGTACATAGGGGCCGTTATCAAAAATGGAATCACCCAAAAGGATCACGCGGGGGTTCTTGCGCTGGTTCAAGGTGGCGCTCCAGATAGTAAATTTTTTATTGGGGAAGTGGCAAAGGCGGGGTCGAATCAAACCGCCTACTTCCTTTACGCCTTGGTAATGCCGAATTTTTCAAAATTTTTTGCAAGGGTAGGCCAGGGAGCAAAAAAACCAGTGGAAACAGCCACTTTATCGAGTGGTCAGTGTTTTTTGATTGGACGAAAAAACGACCTGGCCCCGGCGGGAAATAATCCTCGCCGGGGCCGGTCGTTGCAGGGGCTAAGTTCGGGACATTACCTGGAGCAGGTTGGTCCCGGCCGCCCGTGGATCACATATCGCGCTTTTCTTCAACATGGGTGCGAACGCGCTCTGCGAGCAATGCCACATCGAAGGGTTTCTTGAAAACTTCGTTGAACCCGTACTGACCCAGACCTTCCGGATCAGGCTCATCCTCGCTCGCCAAGGCGATGATCAAGGTCTGCTCGTAGGCCGGATTCTTCCGCAGGTTGCGGGAGATTTGCAGGCCTTCGCTGCGACCAAGCGCCAGGTCGATGATGATGGTGTCAGGGTGGAAGGATTCGGCAAGGATACCGGCTTCGAAG
>CAIWHS010000568.1 GCA_903912515.1 uncultured Planctomycetaceae bacterium | reverse complement strand
GTGGAATAAGTGCGATTTCATCAGATTCTTTAAACCAGGTTTCAGCATCAGCCAATTGCCCATTGACCGAAATGACACAGCAACCTAGCCATGGTCCAAGCTCGCAATTTGAATTTAAAATTCCAGCCTTCAATTCAACAATATTCAAAGGCTTTGTACTATCCACCAAAATGAATTTAGCCCCGCAAATTTCCCGCAATCGGGCAAAAAGTAATATTTTCAATTTCATCTGGTAAATTCCGGAAACATTTTATCGAGCTTGGCGTTGGGCAATATTCCATAACTCCACGCCAGCAATTCAACCGGATGCAAAACAGGCCGAGAATCACCATGCTCCATTTGCAAACGGCATGAACTGCATTCTGATGATCCAACTTTGGCCGAACCATCTGCCCACAAGGAAAGCATCGGGGCACCTATTTTCAAGCTCTCTTGGAAATTTACCCGATCCATCCCCCAAAGTCCTGCCATGCCAGAGCAAGATACATCAAGGATTCTTACCTGGAGTCCGGGAATTTTTCCAAGCAATTTTGGCCCACATGCGCCCCGTTCCAGTGCCCGAATATGGCACGGAACATGGTGATCCACCTTCAAATCCAGTTTCCGAAAATCAGTTCGCAGTAATCCTTCCTGATACATATTGAAAAGAAAATTGGTCGATTCAACAACCTGAGAAGCTACCAACCTGGATTCTTCCCCGGGTATCAGTTTCGGCAAGTCTCTCCTTAGGAATAAAGCTGCGGTAGGTTCCATACAAACAATTGGAAAATTATTTCGGGCAAAATCAGCATACACTCCAAGATTTACCCGGGCATTCTCCAAGGCAGCTTCTTGATTACCTTGCACTAAATCAACAAAACCGGAAGAAATCTGACCTTTGGGCACTAAGGCCTCTACCCGATTATGATGCAGAATGGAGATCAGGGCTTCCCCGATGGCAGGGCGATGATGGTTGGCGAAATAATCAACAAAAATTGCCGCTCTCATTCGCGGCGAAGATGGAACCTGATCCCACCCCTTGCTCTTTGATATCTCTAAAAATGTTTTATTCGCAAAGGGAGGTATATTTCTTTCCCTAGCCAAACCCGTAATTTTTTCCAATACCCATCGTGTCGGGCTGAATCGCAAGAGCGGGTTAACCAACGGAGCCAACACATTTAACCAAGGAGCCAAACGGTCCGCATTTGCCAAAAGCCAAGTCAACCATTCCCCCCCATTACCAGCCAGATATTTTGCTTTTAAAATTTCCAAAGACCAACCAGGCACATCCAAGCCTGCCGGGCAACCAGTCTCGCACATCCGACATTGCAAGCACCACGAAACCGCTTTAGTTACTTTTTCATCAAGCCTATCCTGTGGCTCCAGATCTCCCAGAAAAAAAGCTTCAGCAAGCATTGCCTTAGCCCTAGGCGTGGATTCTTCCATACCACTTGCGGCAAAACCAGGGCATAACCTACTAGAATTATCAGTCCCCCTGCAAGCGCCACAGTTGGTACATCCAGCCAAGGGATTTGTTGCCAATGGGTTTGTCCCAATTACACCTGCCAAACCACCTTGAACACCATCGCCTACCCTGAAATTTTTCGAAACTGAAAAAACTCCGCCGGGATCAATTATTGCCGACAACTCTTCCTGATATTTACGCCACAATCCTGGAATTAATTCCCTCCAACTAGAACGCGCATGACCCAATCCCCAATCCAAACCAATAGAACCTCCTGCCGCCACCACTGCTTTTGCTAATTCATATCCAACATTTTTGAAATATTCCTCTATGTTGACGGGACTTTCGTTTTCTTGGCCAGTAGCCAAGGGTAAAATTTCCACCTGTCCTCTTTCAATATGGACTAAAAGTCCAGCAACAACCTTTTGTCTTGCCAATACTTCCCGGATACAGTCGAGCCCCATCTCCAATTTGTCTGGCCTGAAAAAATAATCATTTAAAGAAGCCCTCAAAAGTCCTTTACCACCTCGCATCAAACCTGATCTCAAAATAAAGGAAAATCGTTTATCTTCCTCAGTATTTGCCAATGGGAGCCAACCAGCCTTTGGTAGATTCCTGAGAATGTCTTTCGCCCCACCCATATCCGAAGGAAACTTGATTTGCGCTATCCAACCACCTGATTTATCGGCCCATTCAAGCCATTCATCTTTAAAATGAAGCCGGGCAGCCCGTATCAACCTGTGATCAATCAGGTCTATAAAGATTCGCCCTACATCCAAAAGAGGAGTCAAAAAATCTAATGCCGCTGGTAAATCCTGAAAAGCTACTAGATGACAAGAATAATCCGCATTTTTTTGGAATACTTTCAATCGGGCATTCAACAAAACACCGTTTTTACCCAAGGCCCCACATAGCAAATGTGCGGCTTGGTAGGAATTACCCATAGATGAAAATTCTTGAACGGTTCCCGCAAACCACTGATTTTCTTTTAAACCTTCCATACATCTCGCAAATGCCTGCATCAAAGGAATTCTTTGCGGCCACAAATCCCAAGAGGTTACCCTTTCATGAGGATGCAAACTATCCGCTCCCCCCAAGTCAAGCATGTATCCGTCTGGCAGGAGAAACAATCCACCCAAAATATTTTTGGCCAGTGTGCCTGATGGCCCAGGATAGTTTGGCGCCACTCCCCCAAATAAGCCCCCAATGCTTCGCTCGTTCCATTCGCAAGGAAAACCCAAACTGAGCCCCTTCTTCGCGAGAACCTTTTCAATTGAAGCAATAGTTGCCCCTGCCCCCACATCAATATGCTGGCCATCAGCGGACAAAATGATTGATTTAAAAAATGTTCCCAATTCAATCTGCAAACCCGAGGTTAGACAACCTCCTGTTTTTCCAGTGCCGCCACCCCTCACGGCAAAAGGAATGTTTTTTTTGGCTAAAAACTGGACTGCAGTTATTAGGTCCGCCTCATTTTCAGGATAAAAAACTCCTGCCGGAACATTCCTTTCAAATGAACCATCGCGGGCATGGATTTGCCGGGTTGGAAGATCAAGGCACACCTTGCCGGCAACCAAACTCTGCAGCTCATCCAGCATGACAAACCGCCGTTGGATGGGTCATATTTCTAGAATAAAGATCAAAAGATTCCAGATTATAATTTACCACCATAAATTAGTGACAGTAATTCTGATCTTGAAGCCTGATTCGCCTTAAATGTTCCACGCATAGCACTAGTTGTGCACAAACTGCCCGGTTTACGAACGCCACGCATGGTCATGCAGGAATGCGTCGCCTCAACTATCACGCCGACCGCCTTCGCCCCCAACTCATCCATTAAAAGGTCAGCCAAATGCTCTGTCATTCTCTCTTGCACTTGAGGTCTGCGGGCAATCACATCGACTGTTCGAGCTAATTTACTTAGCCCCACTATTTTCCCATTTGGCAAATACCCAATATGGGCCTTCCCATGAAATGGCAACAAGTGATGCTCGCAACAGCTAGAGAACCTTATATCCTTAACCAAAACAACTTCATCATATTTCTCGGAAAACGTCTTTTTTAAATGGTGCCTTGGATCTTCATGTAAACCGCTAAAAACCTCTGCATACATCCTGGCAACTCTTGAAGGGGTTTCTATCAAACCTTCTCGATCTGGGTCTTCACCTACAGCCAATAAAATCTCTCTAACAGCTGCCTGAATTCTTGGAAGATCTACCTTCTTTTTACCTTCGGCTGCCTCATTATCACTCATTTTGGCTCCAAGCCTTTAAAGGCCCTATTTCCCATATTTCTTGACGAATTACCCGGACTCTTTCTAAAACACTTCAATGATTATGATAGGAGTTAGTCTACTCGAAGGCAGTTCTCATTTTCGGGGATTATCCAAAGGAACCTACCTAGGGTCCGCGCCCCAAACCTGAAGCCTTCACAAACCCAGAAATATAAATGGCTTACATAGTTATACTAGCCCGAGGAATACAGAGTTCTCGTTTGGGTTGTTATGGTGCCGCTTGGTCCCTGACGCCAAACATCGATCGTTTGGCAAGCCAATCGATGGTTTTCGACCATTTCCTTGTTGAGAATACTGATCCACTGCGCTGGGGCCAAAGTTTATTGAACGCGCCAACTATTTGGTTGGGCCAATCTCCACCCGAAACCAAATCAGGGCTATTTAAACTTTTTCCTGCCCTCCCCAATGATTCAAGAAAAATCCATCTCGAAATGGAATCGGCATGGGCCACACTTTCCAAATCAGCCGCAAAAGTCTTAGTGGTGGAACTCACTGACAGTTTGCCCCCATGGTCCCCGGGCCAAGATGATTTGGATGCCTATTTCCAATCAGAAGAAACCAAACAACAAACTGATGCCCACTTTCCTCATTCAAACCCTACCCCTGACAATGACGACGCCGAGCGCACAGATGAACAAGCCCTTTCACCTTGGTTGAGTGCACTGCCTACTGAGAAGGACCCAAGCCTCCTGCACCTTCACATCCTCAGGGAAAGTCTTCTTTTAACCCATTCTGCAGCTATCGCTTCTATGGATAGGAAACTAGGAATAATACTCGAATTTCTTGCTCCTCGCCAAACATCCGACACCCACGTTATTTTCACCTCCGACATGGGAATATCACTTGGGGAAAAAAAACATATCGGCCACGGCGGAGGCCCACCCTGGCTTGATCCCATTCATGTTCCATTGATTTGGTGCCACCCAGAGCGGGCAGCATTCTCTCTCAGGCATTCCGCCCTATTGGCAGGTAGCGATTTGGATGAACTGTTAAATAGCAATCCGAAATCCCCGTCCGGCCTCATTGAAAGGTCCTGGAATTATCCCCGTGAAAAAGGCCAAGAAAAAATAATAACCACAGGACTTGGTGAGCTAAAATCTATTCGAACACACAATTGGGGATTAGTTCTCAACAAATCTGGGCAATCTAATCTGTTTGAATTCCCAATGGACCATTGGGAAATTAACGATTTGTCAAACCAAAACCGCTCCGTTTCAGCCCATCTTGTTCAAAAACTTATCGAAAAAACCAATGCAGATAGTTTGGGCTAGACTGAACCATTATTTCTAGCCAGGAGGCCAACCAAAGCTCCGTCCACCCAAAAGGTGCATATGTAGGTGCGGTACAGTTTGTCCTCCGCCACGGTCACAATTAATTACCAAACGGTAGCCTGGTTTAAGTCCAAAATCATTTGCCAATTTCTGGGCCACTTGATGCATTCGGGCAATTATTGGCAAATCCTCAGCAGTCAAATCCGCATGCGTTCGAATCTCCTTTTTCGGTATGATTAAAATATGGATCTTGGCTTGGGGATGAATGTCCTTAAATGCCAACACCAAATCATCATCATGCAACAATGTAGTTGGAATTTGGCCATCTACTATTTTTTTGAAAACATTGTCGGTAAGCATGACATCCCTCAAAAAATTACGACTAGAACCTTCAACAAGGCAGGTCACAAGCCCATGAAAATCTTACTTTAACGAAAATAATTCCCTGCGTTACCCCCATGCCTGATGTAAAGGAAATTAATATGCCTTGGGTAATTGGATGCGATGAGGCAGGCTATGGCCCTCCACTAGGATGTTTCACTCAAGCCTCGGTTGCAATAAAACTGCCTGAAACCATGGATTCGTTTGAAAACACTTGGTCAGCATTTCCCGAAATATTCAGACGAAGAAAAGGGGCTGCCAAAGCTCGCCCAGGTGACTTGCCACTGGTCATAGATGACTCCAAACTGATGACGCAAATGGATTCAGGACTTCCCCACATGGCCACGCTTTGGCCATGCCTATTTCAACTTCCAATTCCATTTCCAGAAACGCTCGACAGTTTCCTCAACTGGGCCCACCTACCTCATAAAAAAACCTACCTGGAGGACCCCACCTTCAATCCTCGCAAAACTATTACCTGGGGAGTTGAAGAGCAACAACGTCTCCTTATCAAGGACAAACTTGCAACTGCCGGGCTTGGCCAAGGAATTGCAAAAATAAGCATGGTTTCCCCGTCTTTTTTCAACAAAATAATCAATAAGACCCTCAATAAATCAAGCGTCCTTGAACTCGGTTGGAAAGGCCATATCTGTTGGTGGCTAAATGAGCTACCTGGCGATGATCCACTTGTAATTATATCTGACCGATTGGGCGGAAAGAAAAGCTACACCAGCCTCTTTCAGGAAACTTTACAGGGTAATGGAATCGTTCAGGTCATAGCCGAAAACAACGAAGGTGCTACCTACAAAGTGATGGGCGCTAGGAGGGAAATACTGCTAATGGTTCGAACCAAGGCAGACTTCC
>CAIWHS010000567.1 GCA_903912515.1 uncultured Planctomycetaceae bacterium | reverse complement strand
TTGCCTGCTGGAAGCCAAAGCACCCTGCGTGTTTTCACCACTCGCCCCGACACGCTTTTTGGCGCAACCTATATGGTGCTCGCCCCCGAGCATGCGCTGGTGGCCGACCTCACCACACCCGCCCAAAAAGCGGCAGTTGACGCCTACCGCGAACAGGCCTCCCGCAAAAGCGACTTCGAGCGGACCGAACTGGCCGAAGAAAAAACAGGCGTTTTCACCGGCTCTCATGCCACCAATCCGGTGAATGGCAACAAGGTACCCATCTGGATTGCCGACTATGTCCTGGCTGGCTACGGCACAGGCGCCATCATGGCGGTGCCCGCCCACGACGAGCGAGACCACGAGTTTGCCGTGAAATACCAACTCCCGATCACCCAGGTCGTCAGCCCGCTTGACGGCTCCGAAATCCCACCCGATGCCGCCTATTCGGAACATGGTTTGGCTATGAATTCCGGCTTCTTGGATGGACTGAAAACCACCGAGGCGAAGGCACGGATGATCGACTGGCTAGAAAAGGAAAAAAAAGGCAGCCGCAAAGTAAATTACAAGCTGCGCGACTGGCTCTTCAGCCGCCAGCGCTACTGGGGTGAACCCTTCCCTCTGCTTCACGAGATTGGGACCGATGGTGAGCCCACGGGCAGGATAGAACCCATCGATATTTCCGAACTACCCCTAAAACTTCCCGTCCTTGAAGATTACAAGCCTTCGGGCAGACCCGAACCACCCTTGGGAAAAGCCACCAACTGGATAGAGGTTCAGCGCGACGGCACCACCTGGCGCCGCGAACTGAACACCATGCCCCAATGGGCGGGAAGTTGCTGGTATTACCTGCGTTACCTCGATCCAAAGAACGACCAGGCCTTCTGTGACCCGGCCAAAGAAAACTTCTGGATGCCCGTCGATTTGTATGTGGGCGGCGCAGAACACGCTGTGCTGCATCTGCTTTACAGCCGCTTCTGGCACAAAGTGCTTTTCGACCGCGGCCATGTGAAGACTGCCGAACCGTTCAAGCGACTGGTCAACCAGGGAATGATCTTGGGCGAAATGGAATACAACGCCTTCCGCGACAATGCTGGGGCATGGGTGCAGCCTAACCAACGCGACAAGCCCGGCGTGGAACCCGTTCGACTCACCGAGGAGCAGGTCGAGAAAAAGGGCGACACCTTTGTTCTGAAGTCCGACCCTACCATCAAGGTCGATGCCCGCGCCAACAAAATGAGCAAAAGCCGCGGCAATGTGATCAACCCAGACGAGGTGGTCAAGGAATACGGCGCGGACAGCCTTCGCCTATATGAAATGTTCATGGGCCCACTGGAGGCCACCAAGCCTTGGAGCATGCGGGGCGTGGAGGGTGTTTACCGCTTCCTCAGCCGTGTTTGGCGGGTTTTCATGGACGACCGCTCCGAGGAGATGCGCCTCAACACGCAAGTCTCAAACGATGCACCCGACCCGGACACCCTTCGTTTGCTCCACCAAACCATCAAGCGTGTGACCGACGATTTGGACAACATGCGTTTCAACACCGCCATCGCCGCGATGATGGAATACACCAACCACCTCACGCCTCTTAGTGTGAAACCAAGTGCCGCACTCAAACCCTTTGTCCTGTTGCTGGCCCCATTTGCCCCGCATCTGGCCGAGGAACTGTGGCACAGCTTGGGCCATGCCAACACCTTGGCATATGAACCATGGCCTATCTTCGAACCGGCCCTTTTAGTTGCCAGCACCATTGAAATTCCGGTGCAGGTGAATGGCAAAATTCGGGTGCGTTTGCTGGTGTCGCCGGACATCTCCAAAGAAGACTTGGAAAAACTTGCTCTGGCAGATCCCAAGGTGCAGGAAAATCTGGCTGGCCGCGCGCCAAAGAAAGTGATCGTCGTCCCGGGTAAACTAGTCAACATTGTGGGGTAAAGGGTAGAAAGCGGGCAGGAGAGCTTACATATGCGGCCAAATCGGTCCCTACCTCCTGCCTGCGCTTGGCTCACGGCAATCCTTCTATTTTTGGCAAATACCCAGCAGGCTTACTCCCAACCTGTAGCCGAGCTGGGCTTCACGGTTTTCCAAACCGATTTGCCCGGCGGCCGCCACGCCAACACCCGCACGATGCGGGCCATGTTGGGCGATATCCAGGGTAATAATCCTCGGGCCATCGCCAAAGACCTGGCCACCTCGCCCGACCACTGGACCCAGTTCGCAGGCTGGTCACCCGATGGCAAAAAAGCCATCATCCTCTCTGGTTGGCAAAGCCCTGATAATGCCCTTTGGGAAGAGGAACACAAAACCTTTCGCTTCACCGCCGAAACCCGTCTAGTAGATTCCCTGTTAATCGACCTCAAAACAGGCAAAAAAGATAACCCCACCGCGGCGAACCGTGTCAGCTTCTACAACACCGGGCTTTTCTTTTGGCCCGGGGAACCGGAAAAGCTGGGGTTCACCGCGCTTATCCATGGTGATTCACACCCCTTCAAAATGGACCTGAATGGCGACAACAAGGTCGACCTGACCAGTGGCCCTGGCGGCTTCACCTACGGTTTCTCCAGCTCCCCCAATGGCAAGCGCGTGGCTTACCACAAAAATTATCAGGTGTTCGTGGCTGATGCCGACGGGGCAAACCCTGTGCAGGTCGATACAGGCAACCCTTTTAATTTCGCGCCTACATGGTCTCCAGACAGCCAGATGATTTTGTTCGTCTCAGGCGAGCACTACAACTGTCACCCTCATCTAGTCGGTGCCGATGGCAAAGGCCTTCGCAAGCTGGCTGATCGCGGTGGATACCGGGGCGTCACACAATTTCTCGATGTCTTTGATTTCCATGGCGGCTCAAGCGACACACCCTGCTGGTCGTTCGATGGAAAATCAGTTTTCTACACCGCCAAGGTAGGCGACTCTATCGAACTTTTTCGCGCAGCCCCTCGGGTTGATGGGAAACCCGAAAGGCTGACCCAGTCCCAACCAGGAACATGGCATTACCACCCCACCCCCTCACCCGATGGCAAATGGCTGGCCTATGGGTCCAAGCGTGATGGCGTCCGGCAGTTGATGGTCAGAAATCTCGCCTCAGGTCAAGAAATCCCTATCACCCAATTGCCAAAGGGTTATGCCGCCATGTGGCCTCAATGGCGCCCTGCCCAATCTGTCAGCCCCTGACCGGGCATAGAATGTAAAAGTCAGGGGCAAAAGGGGGCAGCAACATGCGAGTTCGCCTGATACTTTTGCTATTTTGCACCGCCTTGGGCCCTCTTTCATGGGCACCCCAACCGAATCAGCACCAAGACGCCCTGATTCGCGATCTGCAAGAGCGCGGCGGGCGTATCCTTCGCGATGAGACTTTGCCCAACAAGCCGGTTGTGGAAATCGACCTCCACAGGCTAAGCATGACTGATGCCACTCTGGCCACTCTGACCAGTTTTCCAACCCTCAAGTCTCTCGACATCAGCCACACCCTTATCACTAACAAGGGAATGGCTTACCTGGCCGGCCTCCATCAACTCCAAGCACTCCACCTCCAAAACACCGCAATCTCCGACGAGGGCCTCAAACAGCTTGCCGGGTTAGCATCTCTCAAGGAGCTGGATCTCGCCGAGACCGCCATAACCAGCGCCGGTCTGGCCCACCTGTCAGGGCTTTTCCGGTTGGAAAAACTGGAGTTGGACCACAACCAAATCAATGACGATGGCTTGGTTCACCTCAAACCCCTGATCCAACTGAGCCACCTCGACCTCGACCACACCCAAATAAGTGACGCCGGCATCACCACACTCAAATCCATGCCAAACCTGAATGTTCTAAATCTTTTTCGAACCAAGATTACCCGCCAAGGGTTTGAAGAATTGAAAAAACACTTGCCCGGTTGCATGATCGAAGGGGATTGACAAAAAATCGTCCGCTACCCCGTTTCTGAAACCCATCACCACCGGCTATCATTGGTAAAAACCATCTGGCCAAGGAATTTCAATCATGCCCAATTACGAATATGTGGTCCTTCTGCCCGATGGAAGCGAAGGCGAGGTTTTCACACACCTTCAAGGGTTCGACGAAGAACCTCTCACCACTCACCCGACCGATGGCCGCCCGGTTCGCCGCATTTTTTCAGTGCCCGGGGCCAAAACTTCCACAGGACGCGCCAAGCCTGACATGAGTTCAAAAAATCTGGAAAAACTTGGGTTCACCCAATACAAAAAAGGCGCCGGAGGAAAATACAACAAGACTGCAGGCGATGGCCCCGGAAGCATCCACCGCGATTCATAAACTCACTCAGGGCTTGGCCAAGCAGGCAGCGCATTCCTTCAGCTTGTCACTGCCAATCCGGTGCACACCCGCATCACGCTGGGCTTTCCAGCCCGCCTCATTGTCAGGTACGCCCCAAAAGCGGAGCTGCCGCCCCTCTGCTTGGGCCTTGCCTGCAAGGTCTTTCATCTTCTGTTGGTCAGCCGCAGGCAAAGGCCCTTTTCCCCGCCAATCGAATTTACCACCCCAAGAGTCCGATATCCATGGAATCGCGTCCGCATCGGCTCCGGTGCCCAAATCAGCAAGCCTGCCATCGACACTCGCCAGCCTCGGTTCGGCCTTGAGAATTGACTCGCGGGGAACCGATCCAGAAACCACCATCCAAACCGAACCTTCCACACGCTTGCCATTTTCCCACCGACAAAATAGTTCCGGTGTTTTGTTGATTTCTGCGGCCACCAAAGACCAGGTCTTTTCCGAATTGTTCTTGATGTCGATCAACAACCACAGGGGCTGGCCATCGCTGACGATTTTGCCTTGCCGCTTCCTGGCCATTTCTTGCAGTGGTTGAAGGTAAAGCTCCTGAAGGGTCTTGGCACCCGCAAGCTCCAAAGGTGTGTGGGCCACCAGCAGCTTGTCGCCCACCGAAAATACATCAGCCTCAATACTTGTGAAGCCCCGCTCCAGCGCCTCAAACAGCGGCCGACTGTGCAAGTAATCGTTATGTGCATGGGCCTGCCGCAGGCAAGGCGCTTGGCCTAGGCCAAAGCAAAGGCACAAAATGGTTAGGCCGATCATTAGGGAATCTCCGGATTAACCACCAATGGAACCGACTCAGGCTGGCCAGCCGGATTCTTGCCTTTGCACTGAATAACCCAGGGCTCCGACACCCACCAAGCCCCACCAGCATTACCAGAACCAACTTCTGCCCGTTTCGCCCGAATGGTCAATTTCCAGCGTCCCGCTTCCAGGCCCCGAGTTTCCACGCTGAATGGCACCACCCCCGGCCCTGCCCATCCGGCTCGCCACTCGGCAGGCTCGAAGCTCACCACCAAATCATCCTTCGTTGCCACAACCTTGCCCATAGCATCGAGTCGCTCAAAACGAAAAACCGGCTTTTCCTGAATGCCCACCGCTGTACCCGCTTGCCGCAAAATCCCTTTCAAACGGGTGCTATCGGCCACCAAATCCTCCACCAATAAAATCACACCTCGGGGGTTCCCCTTCGCCTTCTCATAGGCCTCCGGCCCGCCCAAAGCCACCAGCAACCTGGCAAGCAGCCCCAGGGCCGGGCCCTGCTTCTCAGCCCTATACCATTCCAAAACCGCTTCCAGCCATTTTTCCCGCACTTGCCCGGGAAGCAAAGCATCCATCCGCCTGGCAATTGAAAGCATTGCCGAAATAGCCGGTATTTTGGTTGATTTGTCCCTCGCTTTTTCAGGCAACACTCGGGCAAAAGCTTCCAATGTGGACGGAAACGGTTTGCCTCCCGCATCCATTCCCGCCGCTATGGCTTCAAGGCACAAAATCACATCGACCGACGATATTTCCGACTTGGCCAAAATCTCAACCAGATAAT
>CAIWHS010000566.1 GCA_903912515.1 uncultured Planctomycetaceae bacterium | reverse complement strand
GTCATTGTGCTTTTATTTCCGGGTAGGCCGGCGCTGGTGCGGCTTTTGGAAAACCCTGAAACATCGAACAAAGAGTATTGGAATATTGTTTATACGGAATGGCGGTTGGAGCTTGGCAAGTTGATACCCATTCAGCCAGGATCGACTCCACGAGATTATGGTCGTCTGTGGGAGGAGGCGGGGTTTGCCGATCCAGACACAGTTCTACAGTTGGGCTTGGAGCTTGAGCGGTTTCGTTTTCAAACGCATGCGCCCGATTTGGGGGAACGCGAAGAATGGATCCGTAAGGCGCGAGGTTGGATGCGACGCAAAAGCTAGCGGGCAGGTGTGTTGTGCAAATTGACGGCTATGCGCAATATTCCATTTGTCGGGATATTTTTTATTGCGCAGTTCGGGAGGCCCGGGTGCTTCGGGATGGCAAAGCAATTTGCACAGATGAGGAAGGCCGGAGGAAGTTTGGGGACGATAACAAGAAGGCCTTGGTTGTCCTCGAGGTTTTTGCGGAGATCGTCTGATGATCACTGGAACAACTGGACTCACGCATGGCTGGCGTTTGTCAGCTTGGGTTGCGGTGCTGGTGCTGGGCGGCTTGTGGGGCTGTTCGCGCGGTCCAGCAGTTGGCCAAGCCGAACGTATCAGGGCCATGGAAGGCCGTATTGAACAGCTCATATCGGATTTTCAGGTAGTAGCTGAAGCTAGGGATCAAGCCCGGGAGCGGATCACGGTGCTAGAGGAGCAGGTGGCACGCTTGAATACGGTCACGCAGGAGCGGGACCTGCTTCAGGTCAAGGTTGCGAAGCTGGAGCGGGAGCGTGACGTTGCGAATAGCCGGTGCGAAAAGCTTCGTAATGGGTTTATGCTCCTTATGACCGAGGATGACACGATTGCCGCTGAGCAAATATTGCCCAGCCAAGGAAAATTGATCAAAGGTCAGGTGCCGGCCTTGGCAGCATCTGCCTCGGGCGAGTTGCCGCAGGAATGAGACTGGATTGGGCTCTTGGTGGGAGCCCAAGGCTTGAGGACTTCGAACAAGAAGGCCCAAGCAGCCAGCTGCAAACCTGGGGCCTTGGATTCCTCATTGCCGGCAATGTTGAGCACCCTGATTTGCAGTTGGCGGATCCAAGCTTGGACCTGATCGGGCAAGCAAGATGGGGTTAGTTCGCCTGCTGGCCCGGTTTGGAATTGGATGCGAAGCAACGGTTTGTTGGCCTTGATGGCCAGGTTGCGCGTGAGGACCACGCCTTTTGATTCGCAATGGCCCTCTAGGCAGAGGGTGGCGCAGGCGGCTCGGATGTTATCTCGGGTGCGAGGCGGGTAGAGAGGACTTTTATGCTCCTCGATGCCAAAGCGCGCGGCAAAGAGTGGTTGCTTGCCATCGGAGGCTAAAAAACCTTTGGGCATGAAGCCGCCTGTGGCGATACCCAATTGTTCTGCAGCCAAAAGGCCGGCACGATCAGCTCCGGTTTGGGCGCCTGAGATCACTTTTTCCAGGCCTGGGTATGGAAGCATTGGGTCTCCTTCGAAATTCATCAGAAGCAATCGCAATTCAAAGTAGACAGTCGCATTTTTGGATGGTTTGGATTTTTGGTGCAATGCCAGCCCTATTCTGTATTTGGTGCTAGTGGAATAGCTTGGCGTGGCTGTATTTTCAGTGGTAAAATAGAGTGCCGGAGCTGTATGCCTTTTGCCAAAATAACCATCCCCAGTTGAGGGTTGGAGAACGATGCGCCCGGGAATTTCATTTTTGATTTTAGCAGTGGCCGCAGAGCAGTTGAGCTGTGGCGTGAGCTTGGGCCAAGAATCTGGCATTTCAGGTCAGGCAATCTATGCGAAGCAATGTGCCAGTTGCCATGGCAAGCAGGGTGACGGAACCAAAAGCCACCCTCAGCCGCTTGCAGGCGAACGATCGGTTGCCCAACTAACCCGTCTGATTCAGGAAACAATGCCCGAAGGGCAGCCCGGGACGCTTTCGGGTGAGGAGGCCAAAGCGGTCTCTGCCTATGTTTTTGATGCCTATTATTCGGCATCGGCGCGGGAAAAGAATGCGCCGCCGCGCATTGATTTGGTGCGTTTGACGGTGCCACAGTTTCGCAATGCAGTGGCGGATATCGTTGCCGGATTTAAAGGGAATGTGGGTTGGAGCACTGAACGGGGATTGAAGGGCGAATATTTCAAAAGCCGCAATTACCGGAAGGAAGATCTGGTATTGGAGCGGGTTGATCCTGTGATTGATTTTGATTGGGGCACCGAACCACCGGGCATGGGAATTGACGCGAAACAATTTGGGGTGAGGCACAAGGGATCCATTCGGCCGACGGTTACCGGTGAATACCAGTTCATAGTTCGGACCGAGCATGCGACTCGTCTTTTTGTGAACGACACCCGCACCCCTTTGATTGATGCTTGGGTCAAGTCTGGAAGCGATACCGAATACACCGGCAGCCTGTTTTTGGTTGGTGGCCGTATTTATCCTATTCGGCTGGAAATGAGCAAAGCCAAGCAGGGCGTTGACGATTCCAACAAGAAGGAGCAAAAAGCCAAGCCGGCTGCTCCAGCCATGCTTCATTTGGAGTGGATTCCGCCCAAGGGAACGCGTCAAACTGTGCCGGACCGATGTTTATCGATTCATGGATCACCGGAACAACTGGTTATTTCGACCCCTTTTCCACCCGATGACCGCAGCCTTGGGTGGGAGCGAGGTTCGTCGATTAGCAAGGGTTGGTACCAATCGGTAACACAGGCAACTTTGGAGGCTGCCACCTGGGTGGGCGAGCATGCGGATGACCTTGCTGGTACGAAAGCCGATGCCGGTGACAGGAAGAAGAAACTGGGGAATTTTTGTAAGCAGTTTGCTGAGCGGGCGTGGCGCAGGCCATTGGAGCCCGTTGAGGAAAAGTTTTTGATTGATACGGTCTTTGGTATGCAAGCCGATGCTCAAACAGGTGTGCAAAGGGTTGTGTTGGCAACCCTGCAATCGCCCGCTTTTCTTTACCAGGGGGCCGGCAAAGCAGAGAGCCAGAGTGCGGTGGCCGAGCGGTTGGCATGGACGCTGTGGGATTCCATTCCAGACCAAGATTTGGCTAAGGCTTGCGCTGAAAACAGGCTCAAGACCGAGGAGCAAATTCGCAAGCAGGCGGAGCGCATGCTTGCAGACCCCAAGGGCCAAGCCAAATTGATGGGATTTTTTCGGCATTGGCTCAAGTTGGACCAAGGGGCTGATTTGAGCAAGGATTTGAAGAAATTTCCGGGATTTGATGCAGGCTTGGTGAGTAGCCTGCGCGAATCTTTAGAATTGCAGGTGCAGAAGGTGGTATTTGGCCCCAAAGCAGATTTTCGGCAACTGTTTAGCGAAGAGACGGTACTTGTCGATGATCGCATGGCGGCCTTTTATGGTACGGCGCTTCCCGCACCTAGCGGTTTTCATGCAGCTTTTCTAAATTCGGGCCAGCGCGGCGGTATTTTGACACACCCTTACCTGCTGGCACATTTGGCCTATAACGAAGAGACTTCGCCTATTCACCGGGGAGTTTTTATAGCCAAATCCTTGTTGGGAGTTGGCATGAAGCCGCCAGAGGCAGTGGCGCCGATCGCTCCAGATTTGCACCCTTCGCTCACCACCCGTGAACGGGTGCTATTGCAAACGCAACCGTCGGCATGCACAAGCTGCCATGCGATTGTGAACCCGCTAGGTTTTGCCCTGGAAGGCTATGACGCTGTGGGGCGACCCAGGGCAACCGACCGTGGCAAGCCGATAACCACCGCTGGTGACTATTTGGCCCGTGATGGCAAAACGCACACTTTTAGTGGGCCCAAAGAACTTTCGAACTTTTTGGGACAAAGCCCGGAAGCGCATGATGCTTTTATCAAGCATCTGTTCCACCATTTGGTGCAGCAACCGGAACGGGCATTTGGCAAAACTGTGCCCGAGGACCTGCGGGCGGTTTTTCAGGCAGACCAATTTGATATTCGCAAACTGGCTATAACCATCGCCTCGTGCACCGCGGCAGTAAATCGCGATGTGGCTGTAAAAGGGCCCGTTGAAAAAGGAAAAGCACCATGACTCATTCCAGCCCGGCCTACAACCGTCGGGAATTGATGGCTCGCCTTGGGGTGGGGGCAGCTTTATTACCATTTGTGACCAACCTGCCGGGTGTGTCCCGGGCGGTGGATGGCGGAGGGGCGGTCCAGCGCAAGCGACGATTGGTGGTGATATTCACACCCAACGGGATTGTACCCAAGGACTTCTGGCCCGATGCCGAGGGGCCGTTAGACAAACTGAAGGCTTGTCTTGACCCGTTGACTCCATTCAAAGATCAGTTGCTGACACTGCACGGAGTTTGTGACAAGGTGCGCGGAGATGGTGATGCGCACATGCGAGGGATGGGTTGCTTGTTGACGGGTGTTGAATTGTTCCCTGGGAATGTGCAAGGCGGTTCGGACACGCCGGCTGGCTGGGCCAAGGGTCATTCGATTGACCAAGAGATCAAGAACCACCTGCAGGGGAATGCGGCCACGCGCACGCGTTTTGGGTCTTTGGAATTTGGCGTGATGGTGCCTGAGCGTGCGGATACTTGGACGCGCATGGTTTACACCGGTGCCAATAAGCCTGTGGCTCCTGTTGACAGCCCTTATCAGATGTTTAACAAGCTTTATGGGCAAGGGAAAGACCGCGCAGCGGTAGTCAGTGTGCTGGATGGTGTTGCGAAAGACCTGAAAACCCTGACCAATAAACTTGGGACGGAAGACCGCAGGCTGCTTGAGGAGCATGCGGAGCTTGTGCGGGAGATGGAGAAAGAGATCAAGGACCAGCAGGCCCAAGAGGGTAAAAAAGTGGGCCACCCGGTGCCGCAGTTGGAGCCGGGCGTGCGGGTGGATAATGACCAGATGCCCAAACTTTCCAAGATGCAAATGGACTTGATGGTAGCCAGCATGCTGGCCGATTTTGCGCGGGTGTTCACTTTCCAGTACACAAACAGCGTTGGCATGGCCCGCATGCGATGGTTGGGGATCACGGAGGGCCACCACGAGCTTTCCCACGAGCCGGACAGCAACACCACAGCCATGGACAAGCTGGTGAAAATCAACAACTGGTTTTCGGGCCAGATCGCTTACCTTTTGAAGCGTTTGAAGGATACCCCTGAGCCCGGCGGACCGGGCACCATGCTGGACAACACCCAGATTGTGTGGACCAACGAACTTGGCAAAGGAAGCAGCCACACCCTTGACGACATTCCCTTTGTTTTGATGGGTGGAGGCCTTGATTGGAAGATGGGGCGTGCCTTGAAATACAAGAAGGTACCCCATAACCGCTTGTTAATGGCGCTTGCCCATGGGTTTGGCGATGAGGTGAAAACCTTTGGCAATGCGAGCTACTGTAGCGGTGGGCCATTGACAGGCCTGAAGGGTTGATAACCAGCTCAGGGTGTCAGCCAAAATGGAGTTGAAGGCGGCATGTTGTATGCAGGGGAACAGTCGGCATAGAGAAGATGTTAATTATATTTTTATTGTTTTAACATACGGGCCATGCGCGCCATGTCGAGAAGGTGGTCGGCCTGTTGGAAACTTTCGGGTGTTGTAGGGTCGACCCCGCCAAAGCGCAGGCGGTAGCCGAACTCGGCGGCTGAGATCAAAGCCTGGCGCAAAGCTTGTTCACCTTTTGGCAATTTATCCGCAGCGAGTTTGGCCAATTCGCGGGGAGTGGCACCTTTTTCAGCGACGATCCCCAGTTTTTTGACGACGCGAAGCCACTGGGGCCAAACGCGGTAGGCCCGCAACTTGCGGGAGCGCCAATCTGCCCAGACAACCAGTGCAGCGAGCAAGACCAGCAGCATGGCCAGAAGAATCCAAGCCAATGGTGGAAGGCCATATAGGGTGTCGATGAGGCTAGCCTTGAAGTAGCGATCAAGAAGCTCCATGAAGGGTAGAAGCCCCACCCAGCGAGCGGCAGCGGCGGCAACTGTGCCTTGTGCAAGCAGCTCTGGGTCGGCTGTTGGGGGTGTGGGGTCGAGTATCAACCATTCCCAAGCCATGCCGCGCGGGTTGTTGGCTGACAGCCCGGGATCCCTGCGGGGCACCAAGGCCTCGACCCAGCTATGTGCGTGGTAGTTTCGGACCACATAAAGCCCTTCTTCTTTTTCTTCCAAACCCCTGAAACCTTTGACCATGCGGGCGGGGATGCCCAGGCTTCTGAGGCTGAGTGCAAGGCCTGAAGCGAATCGTTCGCAATGGCCTTCGCGGACATTGACCAGAAAGTCGATGCCTGGGTCGATGGTGAGGTCTGAGCGTTTTCGGTCGAGGGAGTAGGTGTATTCACCGGATAGGGATAGGTAATCGCAGAGGCGTCTGGCGGCTTCTTCATGGGCCACCACTGGAAGCGGTACCGAGGGGGGCAAACCAGCAGGGCCACCCATCAAGTCCAGGGGCAACCTCCCTCCGGGTCTGCCGGGCCTGATTTTCATGGGGCCAACTTGGGGCTGTTGGCCGGTTTGATCATCGGCCAGTTTTAGGAGTATTTCGCGCGACCAGTCCCGGAGCTCCCCTGGGCAACCCAGCAAGTCTTCACGGCGTATTGCGCGGGTTACTTCATCTTGGACGGGCATGCGTTCGGGGGATTGGCCCCGGTTGACGATTTGCTGGTAGGTGTTATCCGAGCGAATTATGGCATCGAGCCTGCCCTGACGGCGCAAAGGAACCGGCAGGAACAAGGTTTGCTGGTCGAGTACCACGGGCGTGGTGATGTCTTTTGAAAACAGGTGAAAGGTGAGGAGCATCTGGTTGACCCCCAGACTGGGTAGTTGGGAACTGGCCATGGGAACACCACGGCCCGCGGTGGATTCGGCAGTGCCGCGCCAGCGGCCCATGCGATAAAGCTCCAATTCAATTTGTCGGAATCGGGAATCGGCGCTGAGGGTTCCGGTTGCACCGGATGCTTGGCGGGCATCG
>CAIWHS010000565.1 GCA_903912515.1 uncultured Planctomycetaceae bacterium | reverse complement strand
TTTTTCATGCTCCCACTCAAATTGCTTACCGCATGGCTAGGCAATCGACGCATGGACAAATTTTTCCAATCCCAAGCCTACCGGCTCAGCCCGGCAAGACCCGGCGAAACCGTTGAGGGCTTTGTCTTCACCCGGTTCGATGCCGGAACAAAAATCGTCCTCATCCGCCTCTACACTCTCTTTGGTAACCTTGGTGTCGACCAAAAGGATTTGCTACTCACCGAAAACCTTGTGCCTACCGCCGATCTCACTTTTGCCGTACCCATTCCCGGCATTCGGGCAGATTACCTCAAACGAGATTTCATCCGTATCTCCTCACTCCAAACACTTGAAGAATGCAACGATGGCCCCACCCTTGCACTCAAACTCTCAACCATCTCTGCTACCACCACTAACTCCACAGGGGCTGGCAAGGGAGACCCCGTCAACCTCGTAGTGGTCGGCCATTTCAACGAATTGCTCGAATCCTTCACCGCAAGATGGGACGAGACTGAAACCATCACCCTGGCCACCTCCTGGAAAACCGTGCGCTCATTCCTGTTGGGAACCGAATACCGCTACTCCCCAGTCAGCCCCCTTTACCTTTTCGGTCGCTCCCACGATATCGCCCTTCAGCGTGTCCGCCACTCCATCAACGAACGACTTCACCTGCGCCTCTGGATGTCAAACCTACTGCTCAACGGGCGGCCAGTCTGGGTCGGGCAGGTTAGCCGAGACATAGGCGTTCGCTTCACCACCCATACCTGGAACCTCACAACCCACCGAATCGACCCCTATGTCGATGAATCCCGTGATTATGTAATGGAAGACCTTCTCGAGGCCAAAAGGCTAGATGGGCTGGGCTACACCCCCGGAGTGGGTGAACACACAACCCAGAAACCCGGCCACAATCTCACAGGTGATCCCTACTTCACCGACGGGTTCCGCGCTGTGGCCGTTCTTGCTTCCAACACTGTTCAATCCCAAAAAACAGCCAATAAATTTCAATAAAAATGAAACCCACACCCCCTTGGCATATTGAAGATCAGCCAAACCTTCCCGGGCTAAACATCTCCAGAGGACGCTTGCCTTCCAACAAACATGCAGTCACCATCTCTCCAATAGCAGGCGCAAATTTGAACCCATGCCCCGACATCCCTCCAGCAACATGCGCAAGCCCACAATGCCCGGGCAATTCACCCACCACAAAATGCCTGTCAGGGCTCAGCGTGTAGCGGCAAACCTCCATCCTCCCAATGGTTTCCTGATTGCCCAATTCACACAAACCAGGAGTGTGTTTGTGCGCAAAACCTTCCAGGCATAACCTGTCCTGCAATACAGGCTCATTCTCAATCTCTCCCACATCCCCACATTCCGGCGCACCATAATGCCGGGCCATTTTCACCCCGGTTCCGTCGGCGGCACGCATCCCATAAAAATACCCCTCATGCGTGTCAAAAAAGAAAACTGGCAACCCGCCAGGAACACCGCCTGCCATCTCCGTCCAACCAGAAACTTGACGCATCACTCGCAAAGGCTTTGCAATTGGTCCAATCAGGCCCAAGGCCCAAGGCCCAGGGCAAAGAACCAGCCGGTCTCCCTCTACCACCCCACCATCAGTTTTCACCCAGACTCCAAGTTGACTGCTTCCCCACTCCCTAACTGCTGTTTCAAATCGAAGATCTGCGCCCAATTCCCCAGCCCGCCTTGCCAGTGCCTGCCTG
Organism: uncultured Planctomycetaceae bacterium; assembly: GCA_903912515.1. Taxonomy (GTDB): domain Bacteria; phylum Planctomycetota; class Planctomycetia; order Gemmatales; family Gemmataceae; genus UBA6894. Next base: position 2,557 of record CAIWHS010000565.1, on the reverse strand, counting down.
CATCGGTCTGCATGTAAAATTCCGGCCTCCTGCTCCAATACGCCCTTCCAGCCCTGTCCAGACTTCAGCCAATCAAATTGCTTTTCCAATTCTCCTGCATCCAGTTGCTCCACCGCCAAACCATGCTCGGCCGCCGCCCTAACAACCCCTGCCACCACTTCAGAATCAGGCTTGCCAACCGTGAGGCAGGCCCTGTTTTCCAGCAAGTTTCCAACCCCAAGCGTTTCTCGTTCCAGCCGGGTCCATAACCGAAAAGATTCTTTGGCAAGCGGTACATAATCCGGGTGCTCGTAATACGCAGTGCGAATGATTCGGCTCTCGCCATGGGAACTGCCTTCCCGGTGCAGCGGCCCACGCGCATCCAAGCCCACTACCGATATTCCCCGACGGGACAAACCCAGGCTGACCGCCCTACCTATCACACCCAACCCCACAACGATCACACGCATGGTATTCTCCACTCCAATTTCACAATGGCTTCATGGGGAATGAGTACTTTGCTGAAAACCAACGCTCCGTCCGCTATATTGTTGCAAATCAAGCCCGCTTCGCACCAAGCCTACGGATGTTAAACCATGGCCTCCTTTTCAGCCCTCCTGCTCAGTCTGCACCTCCTGATTCCGGCCCAGGCTTCTGCCAATAAACCTGCCATTCCCCATAACCAGTCAACACTACCCGGGCCGGCCTTGGAGCCAACCGAGGCCATTCGCAAGATGGAAGTTCCCAAGGGCTTCCAAGTCGACTTGGTCGCAAGCGAACCCATGCTGGTGAATCCGGTCGCCATGTGTTTCGACGAGCGCGGCCGCGTTTGGATCACTGAAAGCATCGAATACCCCCGATTGGCTCCGGGTAAGGGCCGCGATCGGGTCAAAGTTCTCGAGGACACCAACGGCGATGGCAAAGCCGATAAGGCCACGGTTTTCGCAGAGGGTCTCAACATTCCCACCGGCATCGCCTTGGGCCATGGCGGCGTTTGGGTTGCTAACTCCCCCGATCTACTTTTTTACAAACTGGGAGACGATCTCAAACCGGTAGGCGACCCCAAAGTCATCGTCACTGGTTTTGGCCGGGCCGACACCCACGAACTACCAAGCGCCCTCACCTTTGGCCCAGATGGCTGGCTTTACGGCCTCAATGGGGTTTTTAACCCAAGCCTCATCCGCCATCAGGGAAAAGAACACGCCTTCACCTGCGCACTTTGGCGCCTCCACCCCATCACCCACGAGTTCCAAGTGTTTGCTGAAGGCACCAGCAACCCTTACGGTATCGCTTTCGATACCCTCGGCTCAGCCTTTGTCTCGGCCTGCGTCATCGACCACCTCTGGCACCTCACCGAAACGGGCTATTACTTGCGTCAGGGTGGCCCCTACCCGCCAAACACTTGGATCCTCGGTTCAATCGTTCGCCACAAACACCAAAAAGCCGCCTACTGTGGCATCCATTGGTTCGATAGCGATGCCTACCCCGCCGAATTCCGCAACCGCCTCTACATGGGCAACATCCACGGCGGCTGCATCAACGCTGACCAAACCACACGCTTTGGTAGCACCTACTCAGGGTCAACATGCCCCGACTTCCTCACCGCTAACGACCAATGGTTCATGCCGGTCGCCCAAAAGACCGGCCCAGATGGCTCCCTCTGGATTCTCGACTGGTACGACCAGTACCACTGCTATCAGGATGCCCGCAGAGACCCCGCCGGAATTGAGCGCCTACGCGGGCGCCTATACCGGGTCCGGCATCAAGTAAATCCCGCCACCCCTTGGCCGCAGGTGGACCTCGGAGCCGAGTCCGACAGTCAACTCATCACCCGACTGGCAGATGGCAATGGCCTCTGGCGAGATATCGCCCAGCGGCTCCTATCCGAGCGCCTCGTTTCGGCAAAGGCCCAAACACAAACCCGCCAAGATCTACTCAACATAGTTGAAAAAAGCGGTGACCTTCGAACCAGGCTTCACGCTTTTTGGGCGATTATTGGCGGCAATCTCAGCGGCAACATCCTCACAGAGGCCGACTTCACGCAGCTGCTTTCCAATTCCGAACCCGCAATCCGCGCATGGGCTGTCCGTGCCGCTGGCAATGCCGCAATCAATCAAACAGCGGTTACCAACCAAATCTTGGCCCTCGTAAACGACACTTCTCCCGATGTCCGACTTCAAGTGGCAATCGCTGTCCCAAAAATCTCAATCAATAACCCTCTTGCCCCCTGGATGACCCTCCTGGCCAACTCTGGAACCGATGAACTCATTCCCGCCATCGTTTGGCAAAATGCCAAAAAACAAATTGAAAAATCACCAGCCCTCCGCGCCAAGGCCCTCGAACTTCTAACGCTTTCACCAAAGCCCAATCCAGGCAAAGACGCATTCTTTGGCAAGCTGGTGAGCATGGCCATGTCAGACCCGTCACTCAACGCCACCACAATCACCAGCCTTTCCCAAGCCACAAAAGGTGAATCCTTGGGCACCTCCAGTCGCCTCACCTTGCTGCGCTCCGTGGCCACTCGCATCGAAAGTGAGGGGTCACAATCGCCAACCGCAGCCTCCGCTAGGGCAAACCA
>CAIWHS010000564.1 GCA_903912515.1 uncultured Planctomycetaceae bacterium | reverse complement strand
ACTTTACCCAATTCCATTTTAGCATGATGAAGGATTCCCAAGTTTTCCCGCAATAATCCCAAAAACAATTGAAGTAATTGTGGGTTGGCCAGCAATTGGCCGTTATCTACGCCGCAGCCAGAGGCTAGCGGGCTAATTGCGCAATTATACAAAAGCTTCGTTGATTTATATTTTAATATGCTTTTCGTTAGTTTTAATTTGACGCCTGGTATTTTTATAATTTTTGAAATATTTTTGGCTAATAGAAATGTTTCAGATATTTCCGAATTAATTCCAAAATGGATAGACCCAGGTCGTGTTATTTTTACATCAGTATTTTTATGTGAAGATTCGGCTATAAAAGAAGCTATTCCTTCTATTTTAAAAAGGCTCGACTGTTCATTTTCCTCAAATCCGTTCTGTATTGGTATTATAAGGCTATTTTTTGGAATCTTTGTTAATACAGATTTGTTTGAATAGCGTTTGGTACACAAAAAAATCGCTTCATTTGCTGTAGGTTGCCAAGAATCGAATGATTCAATTGGGATTTTTTGTGTTGAGAAACCACTTACTTTTACTCCATTGGCTTTAGACCAGGCAATTTTTTGCTCACATTTTTCAACCAATTTGACTGGGTGCTTTGAATGGTGGATGGTTGCTGCCAAGGAGCATCCAATTCCCCCAGCTCCAACAATTGTGATTGGGGGAATTTCGTTTGTTACAAATTGGAATAAATTACCCATAGGTCTTAGAGCCTTAAGGCCAATCCCTTTCCATGATTTATGATTGGAAAGAAACAATTGGGTTTGGATTGATTTAAACAGTTGGCCAATCCATTGGAAGGCGTGAATCATGCTTGCCGGGCTTGAGCAATATGCCGCCGGCCTGAGGGGTAGGCCTGAACTGATTTGGCCCAAACCCCCGGCAACAGAGCCAATCAAGGCTCGTGCTGGGTCATTGGGATTAAGGGGGGTTCGTTGTGTTTTGTGGGGAACTTACGGAACCGTTTTACAGGTCGTCTCGGGTGATTTACTTTTTGAACATCCTAAGGATTTTGTAACCACATTGGCATTGGAAAAGACAATTCAGGAATTTCGGATGTGGGGTTCCATGTCCAGGAAGCCTGGACAGCCATCTGAATCGCTCATGCCTATATATAGAAATCTTTTATTTGATTTAAAAGCTACAGGTGGGCAGCAAGGGGATAAAAATCCGGAGTTGGCATCTGAAAAAGTCTGGGAGGCAATTGTTCAAAAGCTGCAAAAAAAAGACTATGTAATTGATCATGCCCAATATGGATCTGCTGCAGATTTTGCAAAAAAAGTAGCATTTTTTTTCCATCTCGCTTTGCAGGGGGCCAATGCCTACCCAGGGGCAACCAAGGCTTTCGTCGAAATGGGAGTTCGTGGATTAGTTCAGGGATTATTAGGAAATGGTCAATGTTTCACGCCTGCCCAATTAAATTGGGCATTGCTCTCTCAAGCAAGGTGTGACCCTGATCTTTTAATTTCTAAGGATCTTTGCGTCTTGTCTGGGATGGTAGGCAGCCGTAAACCTTCTGAGAGGCTTTTTCAAGCAGCATTAGCGGCTGTTAAGGCCCGAGGGCTCACCCCGGATCAAGTGCTTCATGTAGGTTCAAGGGTTCGGGATGATTTATTGGGGGCAAGGAAAGTTGGTTTTAAGACAGCGTTATTTTTGGGGGATAAGGCTTCCGCCCAAGTGGATTCCGAAGATTTAAAAAATCCGGAGACCCGACCGGATGCCCTTTTGACCGAACTTTCTCAGGTTTCTTTGTTTCTTACAGCATGATTTTTAACTAATTTGGCCCAATGCGCAGATATTAGTTGCGAATTTTTGGAGTTTTTCATGCCCCCACCCTTGATTTTTGACCCCACAGAGCTTGGGGCCATGCCGGTTCTGGCTGACAAGAACGAGATACAAAAATTTAATCTCCAGCGTTTTGATATGGTCCAGTTAGATGGGATCGTATTGCTGGATAAGCCTAACCATTTAATTGGTGGTTATAAAGATGTTAGGGATGATGAGTTTTGGGTGCGGGGCCATATGCCTGGTTACCCATTGTTGCCCGGTGTTCTGATATGTGAGGCTGCCGCCCAGCTATGCTCATATTACCATATGGCTTGTATTAGTCTAGATGGTGCTGGTGATTTCGTGGGTTTTGGAGGCATGGACGAAGTAAGATTTCGTTTGCCGGTAAGGCCGGGCCAAAGACTGTATATGGTTGCAAAGGGGATCAAGATTCATAGAAGGCAAGTTACTTTCAATGTTCAAGGTTTTGTCGATAATCAGTTAGCTTTTCATGGCGTAATTATAGGTATTGCCTTGCATCGAAATGCTTCAGGTTCTGGGGGGGCCTGATAGTGCGTAACCGAACCAAATTACCGTTGGAAGCATTGGGCCCAGTACTTTTGCCCATGCAGCCTGTTGGTATTTTGGCTTCGATTTATCCTGATATTTCGACCGATGCGCCGCTGGAGTTGGAGGTTGGATTTGGGAAAGGCCTCCACCTAGTTAATGCCGCCCTTCAAAATCCATCGTCTAGATACCTCGGCATAGAGATTGAACGGAAATATGTATTTTTTGCGGCAACTTCAGTGGTGAATAGGGGAATTAAGAATGTACGTTTAATTGCAGGGGATGCTAGCCTGTTTATGGCAACGCATATTCCTAAAGGTGTAGTTGATGTGGTTCATATCTATTTTCCAGATCCATGGTGGAAAAAGCGGCACCATAAAAGGCGATTGGTTACCCAAGGTTTTCTTGAAAATGTGCTTTTGGTTTTGAAACCCGAAGGGATGATACGTTTCGCTACGGATGTTGAAGCTTACTACCAGATGACCGAAGAGCTGCTTAGCCAATTAAGCGGCGTGGTGCGCTCAAATCCAGAATCAACCAGTTCGGTTGCCCACGATATGGATTACCTAACGCACTTTGAGAGAAAAGCGCGTTTGAAAGGCAAACCGATATTTCGTTGGGATTTAAAAAAGCTGGTTTGATCTTGCGGGCTAGGCAATCAAATCCTTTTGAATAGGTGATTCCAACCAGTAAAGTTGGCTTATTGGAGCGTCGATCATCCGATTGAGAGGCTTTATTTGGTCCTAATCGGGTGCATTGCATATGGGTTCGCTTCCCCGAAGTCCATTTGCCTACAATCGGGCGGATTGTCTTTATTACCCTGCGGCAAGTGCTGAAATAGTCCGATTGGGCGGGCTTGCTTGTTTGGGTGACGGAGAAGCGGGCGTTTACCTTTCAGGGCCATCAGGGGCGGGCAAAACTACTTTATTACAACAAATTCTAAAAAGTGGCTCGTTGCCCCAAGAATTGTTGATTGTGAACACCGGGTTGCCTTTGACCCGAAAAGAGCTACTTCAAAGCTTGCTTTTTGATTGCCGCTTGCCTTTGGATGGTGCGGAAATTGAACTGCATTTGAGGCTATTGGATCATTTTGCAGAAGTTTTGGGGGCGGGTAGGAGTATTTGGATCAAGGTGGATGGCGCGGAATGTCTTGGCTCAGGCTGTTTGACTGAACTTTTTGGTTTCACAAAAGTTTCTGGGAATAATGGTGCTTGTATACAAGTATTGCTTGCAGGGCAGCCTGCTCGGCAAGCGGGAGATTCGGAAAAGGAATTTTGCCCTTTTCCAATTGTTGAAGTGCAGCCTTGGGGGCTTGAGGAGTTGGCCGACTTCCTTCGATTTAGGGCAGGAGCTGTTTTAGGACATTTGGAAAGCAGTGCCGACAGGAAGTTGATGGCAACTTTGGTTCCAGATGGAAAAGGTTACCCAGGGTTGGTTTTGGCTACCTTGAGGCATGCTTGGCGCCTTGCGGGAAACCATGCGACTATTTTTCCATCTATAGAACAGGTTTTGCAAGCCCAAGCATTGACCAGCCAAACTGCGCAATATAAAAGCAGCCGTGAATCCCGTTGGCCGTTGCCTAAAGGGGCCGGATTTAGTTTTGAAAATGAACCTTTGAGTCCATCTGAATTGGATCATGCTGGATTGGATGATTGGATGACCGGTTCGGTCATTTCCGCTTTGGAATTGGAATAGGGGGCTTGACCATGGCCAGGTTTTGGCAGCATATGGCATCCCCTGTTGTTTCACCGATTGGGGCGGCAAGCGTGCCTGTTGTTACAAGCTTACCCTCACCCAATACCGCGGTTAAACAAAATATTGACCTAAAAGCAGCCTCTGCTATGGCTCAAAGGGACTGGCATTTTTTGGAGGTTGGCCCGGAAGGGTTAGAGGAGGGGACTAAAGAAGTTCTTAATGAGCGGAGAGTTCATTCCGGAATGGGTTCTTCAAAAACAAAAAATGTCAAATCGTCCATCCCTGAGTGGTCGATGCCGGATGAAGTACATGGCTTTCAAGCCCAAATAATTAGGCCAATGCTTGAGGCGGTTAAAGCGGCCCTTGAGCCCCAGGGGGGTGGCTTGGTTGTTGTTTCCCATTCAGCGGCGTTGGGTGCCAAGGATGGAGTGAATTTGGTGCTGGCACTGGCTGCTAGGGCTGCCGCAGAGTCTTGGAAGGTGGCTATTGTGAGTGCCAATAGTGCGCCAGGAAACTACGGGTTACCCAGTGCCCCAGGTTGGTTGGATTTCCTACAGGGGCAGTGTCTTTTTCAAGATATTATTTATAAATGTAAAGATTCTGACCTTGCCTGGGTGCCGGCAGGTCGTGAATTGGATGCAAGATTTCCTACTTTTTTCAAGCATTCTCCAACCAGTTGGTTGCGGGAAATGAAGAGACGATTTTCGGTTGTTTTTCTTGTTTGTGGCTTGCCAGATTGTGAATCCATCCCTTTGGGAATTGCCCGAATGGGGGACGGAGTGCTGCTTTTGGCGAAATTTAATGAGGCCAACCTACTTGACAGGCATCAAGAGGATTGGAGTAGAAAAGGCCTGCCCATTCTAGGGCAACTGGTGGTGCCTTAATCATTTATCGTTGGCGCCAAACCGAGGATTCCTTGATTTGGTGCTTAGGCAAAAGATGTTTAATTTCATCATAAAAGCGTTTGCCATCTTCCGGATAACCTGCGGTTGGTTTAATACCAGGCTGCAGGGTCTGCCAAAATTCATTCACCATTTCCATTGAAATTTCGCGCAGGTGTTT
>CAIWHS010000563.1 GCA_903912515.1 uncultured Planctomycetaceae bacterium | reverse complement strand
GCAACGGCAGATTATTGGGAAGGCGTTCGGCGTTTGTATTGGGCCTTCGAAACTGGACAATTGGCCCCTGCTGCAGATATTTACGATAACGAGATGCCTGGTGGCCAATCAACGAACCTTTACCAACAGGCCGTTTCTTTGGGCTTGGGGGACCGGTGGCGGGAAGTTTGCAAAATGTATGCTCAAGTCAACACGATGTTTGGGGACATTGTGAAGGTTACCCCTACTTCCAAAGTTGTGGGAGATATGGCCTTATTCATGGTGGGGAATTCACTCGTTCCCAAGGATATTCATGAAGGGAACCGTGAGCTTTCATTTCCAGAATCGGTGGTTGAATTTTTTGAAGGGCGACTCGGTGAACCTTATGGAGGGTTCCCTCCGGCGCTTCAGAAAAGGATCCTTAAGGACAGAAAACCATTGGAGGGAAGGGCTGGAGCCATTTTGCCCCCTGTTGATTGGGAGGTTCCGCGGGCAGAGATTACCAAAACCACCGGACTGGCCCCCGATTTTCCGGAAATTTTGAGTAGGGTTTTATATCCCAAGGTGCACCAAGAATATCTCGAGCACCGTCTGAAATATTCCGATACAAGCGTTCTGCCTACCCCAGTATTTTTTCATGGCCTTTCCGCCGGGGAAGAAGTTGGCATTGAAATAGAGAAAGGTAAAACTCTCATTGTTAGGTTTCTAACGGTAGGTGAACCACACTCTGACGGAATGAGGACGGTTTTTTTTGAACTAAATGGGCAGCCTCGCGAAGTTGTTATTCAGGACAAGGCCCTGGTTGGAAAAGCAGTGACAAAGATAAAAGCCAACGCCGCCAACCCGTTGGAGTTGGGTGCCCCAATGCCTGGCCTGATTTCAAGGGTATTGGTTTGCCAAGGTGATAAGGTGATATCAGGGCAAAAACTGTTCACCTTGGAAGCCATGAAGATGGAAACCACCGTTTGTGCTGCATTGGCAGGAACAGTGGCCGAGGTGGCATTGGGTGCTGGGGCGCAAGTTGAAACGGGCGACTTAGTGGTTAAACTAAAATAAATTTGGCAGGTATGGTCATGCATACGTGCGAACTACAAGGTTGTAGAATGTTGGTAATATATAGTGGTTTTAGCAATGGCCTTTAATGGAATGGTGTCCTAATGTCAGATGTTAAACTTTCTATGACAAAAGGGCCTGAAGAGGGCAAAGTTTATTACCTGAACAAGGAAGTCATGATCCTTGGCCGGCAAGCGGCTTGCGATATTGTCATTCCAGTGACATCGGTCAGCCGGGAACATGCAAAAATCACACATGCCGATGGCGAATTCTATTTACACGATAATGAGAGTAGAAATGGTACATATTTAAACAATAATCGAATGGACACCAAGTTGTCCGAAGTGCCGCTCAAAAACGGTGATAGAATTCGCATTTGCGATGTTGAATTCACAGTGAGCGGCTTGGAAGAGGGGGCCCCGGTTTCAGAAGCCCAACCTCAAATGGAAGATCTTGAAGCGGATGCAGGCGAAGAGGATGCTCCTAGCATTGAGGCTGCGGTTGCAAATAATAATCAGGTTTTGGACGCCCAACCGGCAGAAAAACTTAGGGGATTACTTGAAATAAGTGCCAATCTAAGCAAGACCCTTGAACTCGAACCGCTACTTCCCAAGATTGCTGATACCTTATTTCAGGTTTTCCGCCAAGCAGATCGATGCTTTATTATTCTTACTGACGAAGGCAATTCGTCCCGATTAATTCCCAAGGTTCTGAAAACACGCCGGCCCCAAGACGAACAAAATGCCCGGTTTAGTCGAACCATCGTGAAGCGATGTCTCGAATCTGGCGAGGCATTCACTGCAGATGATGCTAGCAGAAGCGATGCCGTTGGAATGAGTCAAAGCGTAGTCGATTTCCGAATTCGCTCAGTAATGTGTGTTCCTCTCATCGGTTTGTCTGGCAAACCTTTTGGAGTTGTTCAGCTAGATACTCAGGACAGGGCCAAAAAATTCAATCGTGATGACCTTAGTTTGCTGTGGTGTGTTGCAAACCAGGCGGCGATCGCTATGGAAAATGCAAAGATGCACCAGCGGGCCCTCCAAGAGGCTAACGCCAGGGCCGCCCGTGATGCCGATATGAATTTGGCAAAACAGGTTCAATCCAGTTTCTTGCCTGAATTCGAGCCAAACATTGGAAGTTATACCTGCAAGGCGTACTACAAATCAGCCCAAGAAGTTGGGGGTGACTATTACGGATACACAGAGTTGTCTGGTGGCAGGCTGGCAGTCGCTATCGGAGATGTCGCTGGTAAAGGTGTGCCTGCGGCACTCATTATGGGAAAAGTTTCCTCCGAAACACGATTCTGGCTATTGACTGAACCAGATGTGGCGGAGGCCGTTTCTAAAATTAATACGGTTCTTTACCCAACGTTGGAGAAGCTCTGTAAATTTGTTACTTTTGAGATCGTGGTTATTGACCCGGTTTCCCATAAAATGGTGGTGGTAAACGCCGGGCACATGATGCCATTGCTACTTCCTGGCGATGGAGCTGAGATTCGCGATGTCGTTTCGGATGAAATCACGGGACTGCCTCTTGGCGTGACCGATGATGTTCCTTTCGAATCAAAGGAATTTGAGATAAATCCTGGCGATACCTTGCTGCTCTACAGTGACGGTGTCAGCGAGGCGATGAGTGTTAAGGGTGACCAGTTTGGAATGCCTGCCATTAAAAAAGTACTTTCAGATAACCTTGGTTCAACACCGGCAGAAATCGTGCAGAAAATGGTAGAAGCTTTGGACAAGCATGCTGCAGGCCGTGATTATCCGCATGATGATATTACAATAGTGTGCATAGGGCGTTCCAAATGATTTTCAGCCTGCAATACTTTGGTTGAACCTTTATGAAATGGCCATGCAATTCGGGAACACCATTGGTGGTCCCTCAAAAAGCCAAACCCAAGCCTGTTGAAAATACACGCAGGCAACCGCCCTATCATGTCATTTTGTTGAATGATGATGATCATACTTATCAATATGTCATAGAGATGTTGATGGCTTTGTTTGGCCATCAACCGGAGAAGGGCTACCAACTAGCGCGTGAAGTAGATGAAAGTGGCAGGGTTATTGTTTTGACAACCACTCGCGAACATGCGGAATTGAAGCAAGACCAGATCCATGCATATGGGCCAGACCCATATTTGGGGCGTCCATGTGCAGGTTCGATGACCGCATTGATCGAACCTGCTGCTTGATTTCTCTCGGTATTAATTCTTTGATAGAATTTGAAGACTAGCTTCTTCTGCCCTCATTCGAACTTCTTGAGATGGATCTCTTAGCAATTTTTGAAGTTCCGGCAGTTGTGGCGAAGCTGCTTTGCCAAATCGGCCAAGAACCTTGGCAGCATAAGAGCGTACCTCTGGGTTATTGTGGCGCAGGTTGTTGGCGATTTTGGCTAACGCTTCGTTAGCTCCTGTTCCAATAGCCTCAACAGCTTTCATTGCAATTATTCTAAATTCAGGGTCGCCTTGATCGATCACTTGGCACAGCCCTGGAACTGCTGCCAATGCTTTAGTTTCAAAGTTCTTTAAAGAGTTTACTGTTTGAATTCTCACATCCAAATCGGCCGATCCTAGATAGCTCACCAAAATAGGGACGATCTTCTCGCTTTTATCTGGGGCAATCATACCCAGTACACGAATAAGGTTGGTTTGGACATAAACATCAGTTTCATCAGTCAATTCGGCAAGAAGCCCATCCAAAAGTTTATCGCGGTCGCTTTTTCTCAATTCAGCCAAAACATCAGGCAAACCAATTATTGCCTCGATTGATTTGGCCGCCGTGAGACGAATGGATGATTCATTGTCTTGCAGGCCAGCAAGCAGGGCTTTTAAAATTGAGTTGTTTCCTTCCTCCGAGATGGGGAAAACTTCCAAATCGCGCATTCGATTGGCAGGTGGTTTGATACCAGCCAAAGACTCAGCACGCACAAGCCTGATTTCCTGGTCAAACATTTTTTTCCTGATGACCGCAAAGTCTTCCAAAAGCAAAAGTGTTTCATCCCGTGAACCAATTTCTTGCCCGGGTCGAAGGCCAAGGCCCAAAATCATGGCGGAATTCGAGCGCAGGGTTTTAGCCATTGGTAGCAAATCTTTTTGGTCTTGGCGGACTGCTGCTATTCGGGAAATAAAAACATCGTTTCCTTCCTGAATGGATGGGTCTAAATCCCTGACTTGAATGATAATGTCGCTATCAACCATAGCTTCTGTTAATTCATTAATGCAATCAGAGCATAAGACTGCGATTTTGGGTGAAGGATCGGATAGCCCAGTGACAGCGGGCGGAATGAGCGCGTCAACCACAGTCAGAAAATGAGCACGGCTTTTTGCTAATTCATCCAAGTTGAGAGCCCGTCTTTGCCTCACCAGAGTTGCGATTGAATTAGCCCTTGATTTTAGGGCATCCGCAGTTGCCAATTTTTCAGAAAAAGTGCTTTTAGCACCTAGTTTTGACTGAAATATAGAGTTGG
>CAIWHS010000562.1 GCA_903912515.1 uncultured Planctomycetaceae bacterium | reverse complement strand
ACCGCAGAAAAGGTGATGCTTGGCAAAAAGCTCTATTTTGACACCGTGATTTCATCCAACGGCAAAGTGTCCTGCGCCTCTTGCCACAACCCTGCGTTGGGCTTTACCGACCAGTTGAAAACCTCGACTGGCATTTTCGACCAAAAGGGAGGAATGAATGCTCCCACAGTCTACAACAGCGGCTACCACCTTTTGCAGTTTTGGAACGGCCGCGCGCCAACTTTGGAACACCAAGCCCAAGGGCCGCCCCAAAACCCGCTTGAAATGCATGATGGCAAGGGAAATCCCTGGTATCAGGTGGTGGGCCGTTTGCGCAAGAACCCTGAATATGTCGAGGCTTTCGCCAAAGTTTTTGGTACTCTTCCCACCCGAGATGGCGCAGCTAAAGCGATTGCGGCCTATGAGCGGCTGGTCCTGACCGGCAATTCTATTGTTGATCGCGCTGAGCTGGCGATGCGCACCCGTGTGGAAGAGGAAGGTGAAGGCAAGCTTGAGACTAATGCTGCTGATTTCACCAAAGTTTTGAAGGATGCCCTCGCTTCGAAAGATACCGAGGCGCTGGAGGCATTGGGTTTAGAAGCCAGCAGCGATTCGGGCAAAATTGGTGAGGTTGCGGCCAGCATTCAGCGGGGCAAAGTTCTGTTTAGCAACAAAGCGCGCTGCAACTCGTGCCATGTAGGCGACAATTATTCCGACAGCCAATTCCACAATCTGGGAATTGGAGCCAAAGATGGGGCATGGCCAGAAGGTGCCGATCTTGGTCGTTTTGGCGCCCAAGAAACCGGGCACAAAGACGCTAGCCTGATTGGAGCCTACAAAACGCCCGGGCTGCGCCAATTGCTATCTACCGCTCCCTACATGCACGATGGCAGTGAAGCCACTTTGGAAGCAGTTGTCGACCTCTACAACAAGGGCGGCAACCTGAACCCTCATTTGAGCAATAAAATGCGCGACGAGCCCTCTGAGCGTGATGCAGCCAAGAATGGCCAAAAGGCTGTCATTCCTCGCAAATTGCTGCTCACTACCGACGAAAAGAAGGATCTGGTCAATTTCATGAAGGCGCTGCAGGGCGAAAGCTCTGCCGAGATTATTGCCAAACCATAATCACTAATCGGCTTTCGTTGCCTACCAAGGCGGCAGTTTCGAACTGCCGCCTTTTTTCATGTAGGGTTATCAGGCACAAGGATAGTGTTTTCCAGCTTCTTCCTTTGCGCCTTGAGCCCCTTTGGGGTGAAATGACTTTTCAAACATGGCCCTTTTGCAAACGCCAGAAACGGACCACCAGCTCATGGGACTTTGGATGCGAATTTTTGCCCGTTCAGAAGCAGTGATAGACCCTGTGCTTTTGGCCGAGAAGGTGGCCCAATGGCTTCCTGGCACCACCTGTCATTTCGGGGCCGATGGCGCTGGCTGGTTCCACTTGGAGATTCGTCCACCCTCCGGAGGGCCAATCCAGTTGGATCGCTATCACTGCGAGGAAGAGGGCATTCGTCGCGACTTGAACACTTGGGCAGCTTGGGTAGAAACCTGCGATTATTGCCCAGATGCTCCAAACCTGATGGAGCGGGTCATCCAATCACGACAATTCTTCACCGTCATGCGCAGCCTAGACACACCTGACGAGTCAGGCGTAGACCGCCTTTGCGAGGGCTTATGCCAATACCTATCCACTGAGCTGGATGGAATTTGGCAAGCGGACGGCCAAGGCTTGAAGGGCGCGGATGGCACTCTGCTGCTTCAGGAATATTGATCGCATAGCCAATCGGTTTTCGGTTAGAGTGGGATATGTGGTCCCAAGGAAAAGCCGCCGTGTCTGGAAAACCCCCTAAATCATCTTCCCAAGACAAGAAGGGTGCAGCCGCGAAGGACAACCCTCGCAGCATGGAGAGCTACCTCCGCCCTGAGGTGATTCAGCAGGTCAGCCGGCTTGACCTGCGCGCCCGCTTTATCGTGGAAGGGTTTCTCAGCGGCCTGCATGGCAGCCCTTTCCAGGGCTTTTCGGTCGAGTTTTCGGAGCACCGAAAATACACACCCGGCGATGACATCAAAGACATCGACTGGAATGTTTACGCCAAAACTGAAAAATACTATGTCAAGAAATTCAAGGCAGAAACCACCATGCAGGGGTGGCTGGTGGTTGATTCCAGCGCCAGCATGGGCTGGACCTTCCGCCAGGAAATGACCAAGTTCGACTATGCGATCAGCCTGACAGCAGCTCTGGCTTATCTGATGATTTACCAGCAGGACCCTGTAGGCCTTGCAGTATGTGGGAAGACCATCGAACGCATTCTGCCGCCACGCGCCCGCCGCAGCCATTTGCCTTCCATGTTGAGTACCTTGACCAACCTGAAACCCCATGGCGAAACAGACCTGGGCGCCTGCCTGATACAACTGGCCGGTGTGGCTCGGGGCAAAGGGCTTGTGATTGTGCTGTCTGACCTTCTGACCGATATCGACCCGGTCATTGCAGGCCTGCACCGTTTGCGTCACTCCGGCCATGAAGTGATTGTCTTCAACATTCTGGATGAAGCTGAAACCCGCTTCCCTTTTGATGGCTATTGCCAATTTGAAGACATCGAATCAGCAGCCACCCTGACCTTGGAAGCCAAATCGATCCGGCAGGATTATTTGGATGCGCTGTCAGCGCACCAAACCCGATTCAAGGACGAATGTCACAAGGCGCAGATTGATTTTGTGCCCATGGACACCAGTGTCAATTTTGGCAGCGCCCTCCTGGAATATTTACAACAGCGTAGCCGGAGGTTTTAAGGTTGGCTGCCTGCTTTATGCCACTAATATCCGCAAAAATATGCATTTTCCTGCATCCTGCCTAATTCATCTTCATTGACCAATTCTTTTTGCTTCCTTTTCTTTCCATTGCAAATTTGCATAATTAACAAATGAAAGCTGGTCTGGTTGCCACTTCACCATCAATGACTGGGGAGATTTGATATGGGCTTGTCCAAAAGATGTATCGCAGAAGCAATTGGCACCTTCTGGTTGGTGTTTGGCGGGTGCGGCAGTGCAGTTCTGGCAGCCGCTTTTGCGAGCAAGCTGGGTGATCCCGCAGCCACTGTCAATCTTGGAATCGGCTTTGTAGGCGTATCGCTTGCTTTCGGCCTGACCGTTTTGACCATGGCTTACGCCATTGGCCATATCTCGGGTTGCCACCTGAATCCAGCAGTCACTGCCGGGCTGGTTGCCGGAGGACGCTTCAAGGCCTCTGAAGCGGGTACCTACATTGTCTCTCAAGTGGTGGGAGCGATTGTCGGGGCTGGCGTACTTTACCTTATTGCTTCAGGCAAGGAAGGCTTTACCAGCGTTGGCGACTTCGCCAGCAACGGATATGGCGATCATAGCCCTGGCAAATTCAGCCTGGTTTCGGCTCTGGTTGCCGAAGTTGTGCTCACTTTCATGTTTCTTTTCATCATCCATGGGGCCACTGACAAGCGCGCGCCGGGCGGATTTGCTCCCATCGCCATCGGCTTGGGCCTGACGCTGATCCACCTTATTGGCATTCCTGTCACGAACCTTTCTGTCAATCCCGCCCGTTCCACCGGCCCGGCTCTGTTCGCGGGCGGTTGGGCCTTGGGCCAGTTGTGGTTGTTCTGGGTTGCACCCATCATCGGTGCCGTGCTTGCAGGCGCCACCTACAAAGCAGTTTTCGAAGCCCCTGAAAAGGCCTAGTCCCCTAGCCGAAATAGCTACTTTTTTCTAACCCGGGTTTCTTGAGTTCCAAGAGACCGGGTTTTTCATGCGACCTCTATTACTAATTGCCCAAAGAAAGCACGCACGCTGTAACTATGCGACCATGGGGAGCGCTTTGACAAATCGCTTGTTGGGCCTGCGCAAGGACGAAATCTCTTATGGCACCCCTATTTTTCCTGCTGCTTGGATCTGCTTGCCCAACGCTGCATGCGGCACCCACGACCAAACCCAATTTTGTGGTCATTTTGGCCGACGATATGGGGTGGGGCGACCTGGGCGCCTACAATTCGGCCAGCAAAATTCCAACCCCCAGAATGGATCAACTGGCTACTGAAAGCAGGCGGTTCCTCGATGCGCATAGCCCATCGGGTGTTTGCACTCCCACCCGTTACGGCTTGCTCACCGGTCGCTACGCCTGGCGGGGCAAGCTGAAATCAGGTGTTTTGGAAGGGTATTCCCCGGCATTGATCGAACCGGGCAGGCCAACACTGGCCAGCCAACTGAAACAATCCGGCTATTCCACCTGCGCCATCGGTAAATGGCACCTCGGCCTGCAAAGCGTTCCGAAGACTAATTACAGCCAACCCCTCTCCCCGGGGCCGCTGGATGCGGGATTCGACCGTTTTTTTGGCATAGCCGCCTCTCTGGATATGCCCCCTTATGCTTTCCTTGAAAACACAAGCCTCGTCTCTGGATTGACCGGAAAAATTGGCGCTAGCAAAATGCGTCGCGAAGGTGGAGGAGGCTATTGGCGTGCGGGGGCATTGGCTGAAGGCTTCACCCATGAAGGGGTATTGCCCGAATTGCACCAGCAAGCAAAAACCTACCTTCAGAAGCAAAGGCCTGACCAGCCATTCCTTCTTTATCTTCCTCTAACGGGGCCACACACACCCTGGATGCCCACCCCAGAATTCCGTGGCAAATCAAAGGCTGGTTGGTATGGCGACTTTGTTTGCCAAGTGGACGCCATGGTGGGCGACCTTTTAGACACACTAAAAACTAGGGGCCTTGCGGAAAACACCGTTGTGATTCTCACCAGCGATAATGGCGGGCATTGGAAACCGAGCGATATTCAACAGTTCGGCCACCTTTCCAACGCATCGTGGCGGGGCCAGAAAGCCGACATCCATGAAGCTGGTAACCGGGTGCCCTTGATGGTGCGCTGGCCGGGCAAAATTGCGCCGGGTATCAGCGAGGAGCTGGCATGCCTGGTGGATATTCCGGCAACCTGTGCCGAGTTGGCGGGAATCCCCTTGAGACAAGAAGGATTTGAAGACAGTTTCAGCCTGGCCGGCCATTTGCTGAACCAACAGCCTGGCAAACGGCCCAGCTTGGTTGTGCACTCGTCGCAGGGCATGTTCGGATATCGAAAAGGGCCTTGGAAAGTGGTGGAGGGACTGGGTAGCGGCGGATTCACCGCGCCGGCTCGGGAAACAGCCGCCGCTGGCAACCCAAGCGGACAACTGTATCATCTGAGGGAAGACCCGGCGGAATCCCGCAACCGCTGGGCATCTGACCCGCAAAAGGCGCAAGCCCTTTTGGCGGAACTTTCCAGCCTGCGCGAGGCTGGCCGGTCGCGCGACTGAACGGGCCCGTCAACCACTATCGGACACAATCCATGCTCCATGACCCTCAGGTTGAAACTGGCAAAGACCCTGCCGCCGGTTACAAATCGCGTCTTGGCATGCGCCTCTTCTGTATTTACTCCACCTTCTATGTTCTTTTTGTGGTCATCAACCTGGCGCAACCCTCGGTGATGGAAACCGAAGTTGTGGCCGGGCTGAATCTAGCGGTGGTCTATGGCATGGCACTGATCGTTTCGGCTTTGGTTTTGGCGCTTTGGTATGACCGCGCCTGCCGCCGTGAAGAAGTCCGCCTGAATCAAAACAACCAGGTGGAGCGTTAAAGCCATGGTTCTTGGTATTTTCATTTCGTTTGTGCTGTTCATTGTTGGCCTTTCCTTCTACTTGGGCCGTCAGACCAAGACCTCCAGCGGATACTATGCTGCAGGTGGACAAATACACTGGTTTGTCAACGGGATCGCTTTTGCGGGCGACTACCTTTCGGCCGCATCATTCCTTGGCATTTGCGGCATGATCGCCACCACGGGTTATGACGGGTTTCTTTATTCGATTGGATTTTTGGCCGGCTGGGTGGTGGCGTTGTTTGTCATCGCTGAGCCATTGCGCCGCATGGGGCGATTCACCTTTGCCGATGCGGTGGACGCGCCTTTCCAATCGCGCGGGATCCAGTTAATGGCAGCCATCAGCACGCTGGTGGTGTCGCTTTGTTATCTAATCCCCCAAATGGTGGGTGCCGGCGTGCTGGTAGAACCGCTACTGGGTCTGGAGCACCGTTGGGGTGTGCTGATGGTTGGCTCCATTGTGATCATCATCGTGGCCACAGCGGGTATGGCCTCAACCACCTACGTGCAGTTTCTCAAAGGTGGCCTGCTGATCATTTTTTCATTCATTCTGGTTTGGTCGGTGTGTGCCAGGGGCTTGTCTACCAACCCGCCGGGCGGCGATGGTGGTGCCTTTTACCAGCACCGAACCATTCCTTGCGGCAACAGCCTGCCGCTGGTCCCCACGCAAAATGGCCTTCGGGTTTTGGAGGAAACCATCTCCAAGGCGGGCAGGTTCGCTTTGGTTGAAGAGGTTTCCGACCAAACCGCCAAGCGCACCTGGTGGCGTGTGGATGCAGGTGATGCAGGTACCCGTCTGGTGGAGGGAGAATGCCTTGTCCACACCGCCGGTGGAAATAACCTTATCAACGGGCTGCCCGAATCGGGCACCAACAAACTGCGGCAGGTTGGCAGCATTGCCAAATTGAAGGGCGAAACCGAGGCCAGCACAGGGCCCCTATCGCCGGTGGGCATTTTGGCCGCATTAGGGCACAAAGACACCACCGTTCGCACCTGGAAAGAGGCCAAATTTGAAGCTGCGAACGGCGACAAGGTGACCGTTTACCATCCGGTAGAGACCCCCGGCGCTCGCCTTTTGCGCCCGGGCCTGAAATTCAAGCTGGAAGGCACCATTCTTGAGCGACTGGACTTCGCCTCGCTGATGCTGGCGTTGTTTCTTGGGACCGCAGCACTGCCACACATATTGATCCGTTACTACACCGTGCCAAGCCCGGCTAGCGCCCGCAAATCCACTTTAGTGGCAATTGGATCAATCGGGCTCTTTTATGTTCTGACATTGTTCATGGGTCTGGGTGCCATGACCAACGGGGTGCTCAATCCGGCCGACAGCAACATGGCGGCCCCACTTTTGGCCAAGTCGTTCGGGTTGCTGCTTTTTTCGCTGATCTCGGCAATTGCCTTCGCCACGGTGCTGGGCACTGTCAGCGGCCTCATTGTGGCAGCATCGGGGGCTGTGGCCCACGATTTGGCCGACCGTTTCCTCAATTTGCAACTGCCTGAAAAATCCAAAATCACTTTGGGCAAAGCAGCCGCCTTGGTGATTGGAGCCATAGGCATTGCACTGGGCATTTTATTCAAGGGAATGAATGTCTCGTTTTTGGTGGGCCTTGCCTTTGCCGTGGCGGCAAGCGCCAACCTGCCTGCCATTGTGATGATCCTGTTTTGGAAACGGACCACTGCAGCCGGGGTGATCGCCTCCATCGCCTTGGGTATGGTCTCTGCTCTAGGACTGATCCTGCTGTCGCCGGACCTTTACAAGCTGTATGGCCTTGACCCCTTGAAGGCGCCTGTGGCGCTGTCCAACCCCGGAATCATTTCCATACCGCTTGGATTTCTGACCCTTGTGGTGGTATCGCTGCTAACTGAGCGCGGCGTCCGCCACGAGCACAATGGTTGAAAAGGCAGGGCTCGCCTGCAAGCGGGCTTCACCTCAGGCGTAGGGAAAGAGATCAGAATCGGGCGTGGTGGCCACATCATGCAGGGCTTTGCCCAGCCGCTTGCCAAGTGCCTCGAGGATTTTCTCACCCTTGGCTGCTGTGGATTTGGACGGATCACCCACACCTGTGTTGCTGGTGGCAATATGCCATGGGCGGGTGATGGACAGCCAACCCTTGTTGATTGCCTCGATAGTGCTTTTGCGGGTGGCTCCATCATCTGCCAGCTCCAGCTTCACCCAATCGGGCACCAGTGACATAGCCAGGCTAGTCTCAGTCTCGTCGGCATGCTCGCCTGGCTTCTCGACAATTTCGGTGATTATGTCGGCCCCCATGCGGAACCAGTCGCACAGGGCCAAAAACACCCCGCAATTGGGGTGAAGCTGGCGCAACAGCGGCTTCAACTCGTTGCCACCGTGACCGTTCAACAGCACCAGGCGTTTGATGCCCTGGCGGCGCAGGGAATCGGTGATGTCGGTGAGTATGGCAAGCAGCGTGGTGGGCATCACGCTTAGCGCGACCGCACCGGGAATTTGGAAATAATTGGTATTCACACCAAAAGGCACCGCGGGCAACTGCAGCACTTTAGCCCCGGCATCCCACGCATGCTGGCAGGCACGGGTGGCAATGGCCTCCACTTGGAAGCAATCGATGCCATAAGGCAGATGCAGGTTGTGAGGCTCTGTTGCTCCAAAGGGCAAAACAGCCGCCTGCCACTTTTGCTTGCGAACAAAGTCGTGGTTTTGTTGATTGAGTACAAAAGGCAGTGGCTTAGCCATTTCAGAATCCCGGGTTGTTTAAAAAAGGCCTTAGTATGTGAATTCCCATCTTCCCATGGATTTTGGCATTAAAAAAGGCCCTTCAGACCGGTCAATACCTCCGGTCTGTGCTGGCGTTGAAATGCCAAATCCGATTACAATTTACAACAGGCTACAATATATCACCAGATCGCACACGGTATTGTCAGCAAATCACTTCAAGGATAAATAACGGATGGTCGATTCACCGGACACTTTTTTCGTTCCCGGGCCTGACACCCCGCTGAAGGATCCTAGCCTTTACATCAACCGCGAATTGAGTTGGTTGGCCTTCAACCGTCGGGTTCTGGAAGAAGGCGAAGATCCCACGGTTCCCTTGCTGGAACGGCTGAAGTTTCTTGCCATCACCGAATCGAACCTGGATGAATTTTTCATGGTGCGGGTGGGTGGATTGCAGCAAAAGCTTTACGCTGGCGTTTCTTACGGCAGTGGGGCGGACCATTTGCCTGTGCGGGTGCAGGTGGAAGAGATTGGCCGCGTGGTACGGCAGATGAATCTGGCCACCTACCAATGCCTGCGCGAGATTCTTGGCAAGCTGGAACTGGAAGGCATTAGCATACGCCGACTGGACCAAATGGATGACAACGACCGCACCAAAATGGCGGAGATGTTTCGGTCGCAGATTTTTCAGGTACTCACCCCGCTGGCGATTGACCCCGGGCACCCCTTCCCCCGCTTGTTGAACAAGTCGCTCAACCTTGCGGTGCGGCTTGCTCGCCCAACTGGCGGCAAGATGTTCGCACTGGTGCAGGTGCCCAGCGTGCTGCCGCGGTTCATCGCTTTGCCGCCGCGCGTTAGCGGGCCGAAGCACGCCTTTTTACCCATGGAAGACCTGATTAGACTTCAGTTACCGGAGCTGTTCCCTGGCCTGAATATCGAGCATGTGAGCGCCTTCCGCATCACCCGCGATAGCGACTTGGAAATTGATAACGACGAAGTCGACGACCTGCTCAAGGCTGTTGAGGAACAAATTCGCAAGCGCAAACAGGGCATGGCAGTGCGGTTACAGCTTGAGGCGAGCGCGCCCGAGGAGACCGAGCTTTTCCTCAGCCAGGCGCTCGACCTCGACATCCACGATGTTTACCGCACCGATGGGCTGCTCGACCTGACCGGGCTTTTCCAGATCCATGCCATTCCCGGCTATCCTCATTTGCGTGACCCGCATTTCCTGCCGCATCCGGTGCGCGCTTTTGAAGACGCCCACTCGCCTTTTGAGGCCATCCGTGCGGGGGACATCCTGCTGCACCACCCTTATGAGACCTTCCACCATGTGGTCGAGTTCATCGAGGAGGCCGCCCGCGATGAACGGGTGCTGGCGATCAAGCAGACGCTTTACCGCACCTCCAGCGATTCGGCCATCGTGCGGGCCCTGCAAAGGGCGGCGGACAACGGCAAGCAAGTCACCGTGGTGATGGAGATCAAGGCGCGGCTAGACGAAGAGCGCAACATTGTTTGGGCCCGCGAACTGGAAAAGGCCGGCGCGCATGTGGTGTTCGGCTTTGTGGGCCTGAAGACCCACTGCAAGGTGGCGCTGGTTGTGCGCCGCGAAGATGAAGGCATTCGCCGTTATGTGCACCTTTCCACGGGCAATTACAACCCCCAGACGGCCCGCCTCTACACCGACTTGGCTTTCTTCACTTGTCGTGAGGATTTCTGCGAAGACGCCTCGCTGCTTTTCAATTACCTGACAGGGTACTGCCAGCCTCCCAAATGGCGCAAACTGGTAGTGGCCCCCACCCACCTGCAGCAGTTCATGCTCGACCGCATCGAGCAGGAAATCCAGCATCAGAAGGAAGGCAAAGGCGGGCGGATCATCGCCAAAATCAACGGCCTGCTGGAACCGGCGATTGTCCAGGCGCTTTACCGCGCCAGCCAAGCGGGCGTGAAAACCGACATCATTTGCCGGGGCATTTGCGCCTTGCGGCCCGGAATTCCAGGTATCAGTGAGAACATTCGGGTGATCTCAGTGATCGACCGGTTTTTGGAACACAGCCGCATTTTCTATTTTGGCAACGGGGGCGACCCCAGTGTGCACATTGGATCAGCCGACTGGATGGACCGTAACCTGAGCCGCCGGGTCGAGGTGGTTTTCCCCATCGAGGAGCCGGCCCTCAAACACCGTGTGGTGCATGAGATCCTTGAAATGACCAGGACTGACAATGTGAAAGCGCGCGCTCTTTTGCCCTCTGGCGAGTACCGCCGGGTGAAGACTGGCAAGGTGCGTTTGCGTAGCCAGGAGCAATTTCTCCTGCTGGCGGACCCGGCTCGGCACGATCCATTGCCAGACAAAAGCCCAAGGCTTGCCTCTCCCCCTCCCAAATCACAACCCGCCGAAAACCCCAAACCCAAGGCCGGACATGCCGGCCGCAAGGGCCCAGCCACCTGACAGGGTATGGAAGGCAAATTCAAACTAGTGCGAGGTTGATTTTCATGGATGCTGTTTTGTTGGCCGCTGGACTGGGTACCCGCCTTCGCCCGCACACCCTCACGGTGCCAAAACCGCTTTTGAAGGTGCAAGGGCGGCCCGTGCTCGACTGGACCATCTCGGCTCTTCCCAAGCAGGTCACAAGGCTGGTGGTGGTGGTGAACTACCTTGCCGAACAGGTGGAGGAATATCTGGCTGCCCAGAAACATATCCCCAATTGGGCAACAGTGCGTCAAACCACCCCCCGCGGCACTTGGGATGCACTATGGTCGTGCCGGGGGGAATTAAGCGGCGGATCTTTTTTGGTGTTGAATGGGGACGACCTTTTTGGCACTGCCGATCTGGCAGAATTGGCCAGTCTCCCTGAAAGGGGCTTCGAGGGAGGTGTACTGACGCACTCGGTTGCCAACCCTAAGCAATATGGCATCGCGTTCCCGCGTGCGGATGGCACGCTGGACAAACTGGTGGAAAAGCCAGATTTGCCTGGGCCCATGCTTGCCAACACGGGAGCCTATCTCTACCCCGGGCGAGCTTTCAACCACACGCCGTTTTTGTCGCCACGCAACGAATACGAGATCACCGATCTGGTCAACCTGCTGGCCCAAGATGGCAAGATGATGCCTGTTGCGGCTCAATCATGGCGGCCCATAGGTGACATTCCCGCATGGGAAGCGTCTCAAACTGCAGATTTATCGCCCTTTGCCCCAGCCAGATAAACCCCTTGAAGGGGTCAGCCGCCGCAGTAGGGGTTGGTCTTTTTCTCGTGGCCCACGGTGGTGACGGGGCCGTGGCCGGGGTAGACCAGGGTGCCTTCGGGCAGGCTGAACAGCTTTTTGCGAATGCCTGAAATGAGGGTTTGGTGGCTGCCACCAGGAAAATCGGTTCGGCCTATGCTGCCACGGAACAGCACATCGCCACCAAAAACGATAGGGTCACCCGTTTCGGGACGAAAAACAAAAACAATATGCCCGGGGGAGTGGCCGGGAATTTCCAAAACCTCGAGGCGCATGCCGGCCAAGTCCAGGGCTTCGCCCTCGTTGACCAGCAGGTCGGCTGGGGGGGAAACGATAGGCGCCCCCGCCAGGCCACTCAGATTAAGGACCGGGTCGGTGAGCATGGGGGCGTCGCCGGTGCCAATGATCAGGGGCGCCCGGGGATAGGCTCGCTTCATGGCCTCGTTGCCGGCGATATGGTCGGCATGGCCGTGGGTGTTCAAAATTGCGGCCAGCCTCCAGCCACGGTCTATCAAGCACTGTTCGATGGAATCGGAGTCAAAACCCGGATCCACCACCAAGGCCTCGTTGGAGCCAGGCAGGGCAAAAATATAGGCGTTTTCCTCAAAAAGTGGTGAAACCACGGTCTGAAGGTTCAATGGTGCAGGTTTGGAAGGCTGGCGATCCAGAAAAGGCATAAAAACCCCTAAGTTTGCTTATGGACAATCAATAGTTGAATCGATGGACGATATGGCACAATAATTAGGGTGTGCATTGGCGTGTGGCTCTCCCACACCCGCTT
>CAIWHS010000561.1 GCA_903912515.1 uncultured Planctomycetaceae bacterium | reverse complement strand
GCATCAGCCAAGATGATGTGGATCTTCTGGGCCAGTTGCACTCTTACCTACAGGAGCGCTTCGCACGGCATCTGAACCTGATGCGTCAGCGGGCCGTTAAAAGCTAGGAGAAGTGCCTTTAGCAGGGGCTTTTCAAGCCTTTTTTAAGCTGCCTCAGCGGGTCTCGTCTGGAATCTCAGTCGGGATCCGTTGGCATATTGGGCGTCTATTTCGAAACCCAACCAGCGACGGTCGAGTGATTCGGCCACAAAGCCCACTGTGTTGCTTCCGGCAAACGGGTCTAAAACCAATTCACCCGGTTGGCTAAGCATTTTCACGAAAAATTCTGGCACGGGTAAGGGGAAACGAGCTGGATGGATTGGCAATCCCTCAGCGCGACAGGCACGAAAGTATGGATCGCTTGAACGAGTGTTTGGCACCACCAGCACATTGCTGGGTATTGCCCCGCCGTTATCTTTTTGGAAGACATTACTGAGCTCGTGCTGGGAGGGGCGCATGGCGGGATCGTAGCCATCGCGCAGCAGCCTTTTCATGGAAGGGCTATACGGTTTGAGAACCCGGCGGTTGTCGGCGCGGGGCTCCTTGGATTTCGAGAGCCACCAAATTAGGTTCACCGCATCCTTCACCCGTGTACGGGTGATGGTGACCCACTGAGCAGGTGTTGGCAGCTTGCTTGGGTTGTACCAGTAAAAATCCTGCGCCAAGTGGAAGAGTTTGGCAAGGCGCAAAATGAGTTCGTATTGGTAAAGTGAACGGGTGGCACTACCGCGCACCCAGGCCCCACCCAGCTCCAGAACAAAACTACCCGTGGGGTGCAAAACCCTATGAATTTGCTCCACATAAGGCCAAAGCCAATCGCTGTAGGAGCTTGGATCCACATTGCCGTAGGCTTTTTGACGCCTGAGGGCAAAGGGGGGCGAAGTGACCACCAAATCAACCGAGTCATCCGCAAGGCGTTTCAGGCCCTCCAGCGCGTCGATGTTCCAGCACTGGCCAAAGCTAGTGCTGTAGGCGGGCACGGGAGCAGGTTCGCGCAGTCGCAACGACTGGTCAACCTGTTGGAAACTATTTTTTTGGGCTCGGACCGGCACCGGCAAACCCCCGCAAACGAAAATTGATCTGACCAAAGGGCCAGATCAATGGGGGCGGATAGCGATTTATGAAGATGGAATCCATACCAAAATACCGGCCAAAAAACCTTCGACCCAATTTACCAATGGGCTATTGGGCCTGTTGGCAGGTTGATGGGGAGTTCGTCCGCCTCGTGCCATGGGTGGGAATCGCGCAACTCCAAGGCGGGACGCATGCGATCAGCCAGGGCATCCAGGTGGGCGGTGCTTTGCAGCATGACCATTTCTTGTTGGATTTCGCGCCCGGGGCGCAGCATTTTGCAATACCAAGCAGCCATTTTGCGGAATGTGAGGCAGGCAAAACGCTCGTCACGCAAACGCAAAAGCTGGGTGAAGTGGGCCCGCATAAATTCAAGCCGGCAAACATAGGTAGGCGGGGTGCCCGGGTCTCCGGTGGTATCCCACAGGTGGAAGTGATGAAAAATCCATGGATTGAGTAGGGCACCTCGCCCCAGCGCCAGCCCGGCACAGCCAGTTTCCCGCAGCATGTGAGCCGCATCGGCAATATTGCGAACATCGCCATTTCCCAGGACGGGGATGCGCTTCACCGCGGCCACCACCCGCCTGATACCGTCGATATCGATTGAACCTGAGAAACCTTGTTCCCGGGTGCGCCCATGGATGGTTAGGCCGGCAACACCCGCCTGTTCGAATTCCCGGGCCAATTCAGGTGCTGTGATTTGGGAAGAATCCCAGCCGAGGCGCATTTTGACCGTCACCGGAATGGAGACGGCCTCGACCACCGCACGCACCAATTCAATTGCGCTGGATATTTGGCACAGCATGGCCGAGCCACCACCGCCTTTGGTGACCTTGTTGACCGGGCACCCCATGTTGATGTCGATACTGGCCAAACCATCGCCGAGCTTTTCCACCAAAAACCTTGCGGCGTCAGCCAATTCAGGGGGGCGGGCGCCATAGATTTGCACCGCATAGGGGCGATCTTCGGGACAGGTTTCAATCAGTTCGAGTGTTTTCTTGCTGCCATTGAGCAGGGCTCTGCCATTGACCAGATCGGTAGTTGCTAGGCCCAAGCCACCCAGCCCACGCACCACCAAGCGGAACGGCAGGTTGGTGTAGCCCGCCAGCGGGGCCATGGTGAAACGGCTAGCCAAAACAAGGCCGTTTAACCGAATCCTTCCCCCTTCCAAGGTGGATGGAGGAGGAACCGGTGGTGGAACGAAAAGCACCTGGCGCGGATCGGTTGGATCCTGTCGGAGGGGCGCTGTTGATACTTCAGGATTTGTCATGGACAAACTTGTTGGGGTTCCCATCCAAGGCCTGACCCGGCAGCGGACGCCAGAGGACCATTTCCTCGATCCGTTTGGCCATTTCAAAGTCCATATCGGTTATGGCCCGTTGGCTGTGTGTCTTTAGTTTGACTAGCACTCGGGCCCATGTCACTTCCAAATCGGCATGGTGGTACCCCGCCTCGCAAAGAAAACCGACTGCATTGACCACTTGGAGGGTGGTGGGCCATCCATCGGTGTTGAATTTCCTGCGGATCCAGCCATTTTCCACAAACCATTTATCCAGACCAATTTCCAGCAGTTTATCAACTGCTTCAGCTTCGCTGTAGGCATGCAAATTTTTTGCCATTTTGAGCTCCCCCCAAAAGCCTTGGTTTAAACTTGAACCCGTCTGTGCCCGGCCCCTTAGCCTATGGTAGCCTCATCAAGCTCCAAGACCCGAAACGGGAGGCGACTCCATGCAATTTCTTTTCAAACAGCCCACCCGGCGAACATTGCGTTGGACCAACCTGCTGGCGGGAGGGGCCGTTTTAGCAACCGGTTGCGGCCAAGACGCCCATCATTTGGCATCGATCGCTTCCAAACTGGGGAGGCAGGTAGCCACCGGTTCGGAAAGGGTGCGTGAAACCGCCCTTGGCAGACTTTTTCAAAATCGGAGTGTTCTTGAACAAGTCCCGCTGACCGACCGCGCCCGTATTCGATTGCGGCTGGATCGAAACCTGAATGGGTTGGAAATATCGGTTCGCCAAATAGAGGCAGGCTGCCTGGAGCTTACTGGTGAAGTTCCTGATGAAGCCGCTCGCCAGGCAGCGGTGCAATCTGTGCAGCAATTACCTGGCGTTGAAAAGGTGGCAGATGGTTTGAAGCTGGCCGGGAGCACCAAAGACGAAGAAAAGGCCGCTGAGCCCAACGTTGTGCCTAATTCAGCCCCGCCCGTTAGCCCAAAACCAGCTACCATGCCTGGAAGTGGCGGTGCCACAACCACTTTACCGGCCAATAGCCCCACGGCACCAAATCCAGCCAATCCATCAGGTCCGGCGGGATCATTTCCACCTTTGCCTGCAGGTGGATCAACTCCACCGCTTCCCACAACTGGTTTTGTGCCGCCAATTCCGGGTGGGAACCCCGTTACCATTCCACCCCCACCACCTGCTGCTCCTAAACCACCGCAGTAGTGGTTAAGATTTACAATCAAACGAGCCCGGCAACCAAAGGTTCCCGGGCTCGTTTGATTTTTACTATCGGCCGCGATTTAGAGGGGCCGTTTATTCTCAATAGAGGTCTTCGCCACCGGCAGACTTCTTGTCATCCTTGGAAACTTCGGCGATGAGTGCATCCGAAGTGAGGAGGAGTGTCGATACGCTTGCGGCGTTTTGGAGGGCGCTGCGCACAACCTTGGCTGGGTCGATGATACCCTCCTTGATCATGTCGACATATTTGTCGTTACGAGCGTCGTATCCGAAGGTGACCGACTTCTCTTCGAGCACCTTGGAACGAATGACCGCACCATCTTGGCCAGCGTTTTGAGCGATCTGGGTGATAGGAGCGGTGCAAGCCCGGACGACGATGTCGAAACCGGTTTGCTCGTCTTCGGTGAGTCCCTTGGCCTTCAGGCCTTGGCTAGCACGGAGAAGGGCCACACCACCACTACTCGGAACTACTTTGTCACCAGCCGGCCGACCGCG
>CAIWHS010000560.1 GCA_903912515.1 uncultured Planctomycetaceae bacterium | reverse complement strand
TGGTTACTTTGCGCTACTTCGGGCCCGATGTTAATTCTGGTGCGCCAATTGTTGGCACCAAGTCTATAAGGTAATTCTATTAAGGTAAATTGCCAGATATTGCATTTGACCTCCTTTTTTTCTTTCCTAGCAAAGGGTGTTTACAATGAGCAAGAAAATTTCAATTGGTAGCTGGGCCTATGTTTTCAATCAAAAGGAAGAGATCGACTTTCACACCATTCTTCATGGGCTTCAGGATTTGAAGTTGGATGGTGTTGAGTTGGGAAGTTTTGGAAAACACCCAACTCCCAAATCGCACCCAACCAAGGCTGACCGCCAACGCCTTAAGAATGAAGTTGCTTCGCACGGCCTTTCTTTCTCGGGTATTGCCCCAGACTTATGGTCGTTCAAGCTTGTATCGGTTGAAGATCCAGCCCCATACCTTGCAGCTTTTCTTGGCTATTGCACTTTTGCCCATGATTTGGGAATTAAATTAATCCGGGTGGATTCTGTTGAAACTCCAGATGTTTTCGAGAAAAATAATATCGACCCAAAGGTAGGTTTTGACCGGGCCGTAAACGCCTGGAATATTGCATGCAAGATGGCTGCTGACCATGGTTTGGAAGTTTCTTGGGAATTTGAGCCAGGTTTTGCGTTCAATAAGCCCACCGAGATTGTGAACATGATCGATGCGGTTCGGTCGAAGGGTAACAAGAATTTCGGGGCCATGTACGACACCTGCCATGCGTACATGTGCGCAAAGATTGGTGCCAAGCAACCCGGAACCAAGGAAACTCTTCCCGGTGGTGAAATAGAACTTCTGCACAATCTCAAAGGTAAAATCAATCATCTGCATTTGATTGATTCTGATGGCAGTCTAAATGAACACCAAACCAGCACCCACAATCCCTTCGGGACTGGCCATTTGGATTTCGACAAGTTGATTCCCGAGCTTCTCCAAGCAGGGGTTCCTAGCGATTGGTGGTGCATCGATTTGTGCTTCTGGCCCGATGCATGGGATGTAACGGCCGACTCGATGAAATTCCTCGGCGGAATCAAGAAAAAGTTCGCCAGTCTAGGCGCTTAACCAGTCCAGATCAGGCCTCTAAAACTACGGTCGCCGCCTAAGGAACGGGAAAATCATGAAGACTTTAAATGTTGGTTTGGTTGGTTATGGCTTCATGGGCAAAGCGCACAGCAACGCTTTTGCCCAAGTCAATCATTTCTTTAACCTAGAGCACCAGGTTAAATTGAAGTCAGTTTGCGGGCGAACCAAAGAGAAAGCGGAAACTTTCGCCAAATCTTGGGGTTATGAAAGCACCGAAACTGATTGGCGCGAACTCATTAAACGTACAGATATCGACATTATCGATATCTGTACTCCTAACGATAGTCATGCGGAAATCGCGGAAGCAGCTGCCAAAGCTGGTAAGATGATTCTTTGTGAAAAGCCCCTTGCCCTGAACGGGGCTCAGGGTATGGAAATGGTCAAAACAGTTGAGAAAGCCGGTGTTCCAAACATGGTTTGGTATAACTACCGCCGAATTCCAGCGGTAACCTTTGCCAAACAATTGATCGACGAAGGACGATTGGGCCGTATTTTTCATTATCGCGCCAAGTTCCTCCAAGATTGGACCATTAATCCAGATCTCCCCCAAGGTGGCGCAGCCCTTTGGCGCTTAGATGTTGGAGCAGCTGGATCTGGTGTAACAGGCGACCTGTTAGCCCACTGCATTGATACCGCTCTATGGCTCAATGGTGATATGAAGAATGTTACCGCTATAACCGAGACATTTGTCAAAGAACGCATGCACAATCTGACCGGCAAGGTCGAGAAAGTGGGCATCGATGATGCATGCTCATTTCTGAGCGTTTTTGACAATGGTTCTTTGGGTAATTTTGAGTCTACACGCTACGCTCGTGGTCACAAGGCCCTGTATACCTTTGAAATCAATGGTGAGAATGCCAGCATTTCATGGGATCTCCATGATTTGCACAGGCTTCAATGGTTTGACCACAATGACCAAGGAAACCTTCGTGGGTGGCGTTCTATCCATGTCACTGATAGCGACCATCCGTACATGAAACAATGGTGGGTTCCGGGCCTTTCAATCGGCTACGAGCATAGCTTTATTCACCAAGTAGCTGACTTTATCCAAGGTGTGGAAACAGGAAAGCCTGCCTATCCAACTTTCCGTGATGCTCAAAGGACACAACGTGTTTGCGATGCTGTCCTCACCTCAGGTAAAGACCACCAATGGCACAATGTGGCCAAGGATTGATTGAAAACCTACTAAGTTACTAAAAAAAGGCTCACTGCGTTTATCGCTGTGAGCCTTTTTTTCATAGCAACAAAATAGTTGTGACAATCAGGCTAGCGCTCGCCTAATCACTTGTGCTGTTCCCGGAAGGATGGGGTTAGGTCTTTTACCTACATCCAAGACCATTCCATGGGGATCTATTCCCATGCCTTCGTATATGGTGGCCAAAACATCCTGGAAATGAATGGGGTCATCTCTAACCTCGCCGGCTTGGGCATCGGTCCTGCCTATTACCTGACCAGTTTTAAACCCACCACAGGCCAGAAATGCAGTATTCACCCGAGACCAATGATCACGCCCCGCATCTTTATTAACTTTCGGGGTACGCCCAAATTCACCCCAAACCAGAACCAAGGTATCCTTGGCAATCCCCCTGTCATGCAGGTCATCCACCAAAGCAGTGATACCTTTATCAAAAATCGGCAGGTTGCCTTTTAAATGGCCAAAATTATTGCCATGTGTGTCCCAAAATCCATAACCAACAGTAACAATTCTAGCACCAGCTTCAACTAATCTTCGGGCCATCAGAAGCTGATCGTTCCAAAGGGGTGCACCATCGCCTTGGTGTTTTTCAGAACCACCGCCATACCTTTCCCTAACACGGACAGGCTCCCGAGTCACATCCATGGCATCCAAAATTTTCCGGTTATATAAAACATCGAAAGCCCGCTTGTAGTTCAGGTCTACCCCGGAAACTTCCATTCCGTTTCGGTATACATCTATGCTTTCCAATAAGTTGCGTTTATCAACCAATGCAGACTTCTGACCCGTTTCAAGTTTAAGTGTATTTATATCAGCAGGCTGTAGCCGAATAGGTTGAGCGGACCGGCCAAGGAATCCCGGCCCTGGACTGTTGTATGGGCGATGCTGCATGGTTGGAAACAAGTCCACAAAAGGTGGGAAATTAGTGTTTGGAGCACCAAACAACTTGGATATAACAGAACCTAAATG
>CAIWHS010000559.1 GCA_903912515.1 uncultured Planctomycetaceae bacterium | reverse complement strand
GGCACGGTTTTTTCATTTCTCAATGCGGTGACTGCGTCGCAGAGGAACTGGAACACCGCCTTGCCCTGCAGTTTCTTATCCGTCCGGCGAAACTCTCAATTACCCACAATAGTGATCCAGGCCATACCCAATATGTATGTCCGCGAATCTTGTCAGGCCCCGCCACAGAACAGTGTGGCCTGGCAGGCCCGGGGTGGCGGCGCGTTGAGCTCACCTTGCCCCGGTCTGTCCAAACCCTACCCCGTCCGGGGTGCTTCAAGGACCCCTCCCGAAATGGGAGGGCTACATTTCCTTTTATTTGGATTTGCCTGATTTTTTTAGACGAGCCGGTTGCAGAAGCGGCCGGTTTACAGCCTACCCCGAGGCGCGTATCACCCCAGACGCCACCTCTAGGCCCCCCGGTCTTTTTATATCCCGTTTGCCAGCTGGTGACATACAGTTGAAGGTTTACGAAAAACCAGTCCAGTGATTGGTGACCGCTTCAGCAACTGGAACTGGCATTTCTGGAAAATGGACGCACTTCTGCTTCCACGCCGTTTCAAACTTCTGGTATTATTGAAATCTTTCAATGTGCCGTTTGTTCCATTCCGACGAGAAAGGATTGAATCATGAGCGACGAAGTGACTGAAGTCTCTTATCAATCGTGGTTCAGCCGGATCGGCGGCGCATTGAGCGGAATGTTTGTCGGGTTGTTCCTTTTTGTGGTGGCTTTTCCCATCCTGTTTATGAATGAAGGCCGGGCAGTGCATCGAGCCCAGGATCTCGAAGAAGGCCAGAAAAATGTGGAGACCGTGGATGTCGCGGTGATCGATCCGGCAAAAGAAGGGAAGCTCGTTTTTGCATCGGGGACCGCCACCACCGACGAAACTCTGCGCGACCCGATGTTCGGGATCACAACGAAGGGTGCGCTCCGCCTGAAGCGAGTGGTTGAAATGTACCTGTGGAAAGAAACGGAACAGACAGAGACGAAGAAGAATATCGGCGGGGGCGAGACCACGACAAAAACTTACAGTTATTCCAAAATATGGTCGACCGATGTCATCAACTCCTCGGTATTCCACCAGCCGCAAGGCCACGTGAATCCGCAACAATTCCCCTGCCCGGCTGCGGAATTCGTCGCAACAGTCATTCATCTGGGGGCCTTCCAGATCCCTGAGGCCCTGAAAGCATCGTTCCAGAACACTCAGCCTCTGTCTGTTGATGGCAGCAAACCACCCACCGGAATCGCGGACGGTGACTCAAAACGGTGGCGTGTGGTCCGCGGCGAATTTTATGCGGGAGTCAACGATGACAGCCCGGAGATTGGCGATGTGCGGGTTCACTTCCAGCAAGTTCCCAGTGGTCCCTGTGACCTGCTCGCCATGCAGGAAGGGACATCATTCACCCCCTACACGACTCGACGCGGTGGAAATCTGTTTGAATTACGCACCGGCCACACTTCCAAAGACGGCTTCTTCCAGCAGCTCAATGATGACAACAACCTGATCACCTGGCTCCTGCGCCTGGCTGGATTCCTGCTGCTTCTATTCGGCTTGCTGTTGTTGTTCCGCCCAATGTCGGTTCTGGCCGATATCGTCCCGTTTTTTGGCACGCTCGTTGCTTACGGTACGGGATCACTGGCTTTCTTGCTGGCCCTGCCATTGTGGCTGATTACGGTTGGCATTGGCTGGGTGGCTTACCGTCCACTTTTAGGGATCGGCCTGCTCATCCTTTCCGCCGGATTGATCTTCCTGCTCGTCCGGGGCATCTCGCGCAGCAAGCGCGCCAGGCGCCCTGCGACAGCCGGGCTTTTAAGCCGGGGCCTGGCTCCACGCAGGATGCGATAACCCCACCAGCATCAGGCAGGCCACAACACAAAATCCGACAGCTTTGCGACCCATCGACATGACTCCCACTGGTTGAAGATAAATCGGCTTCTTGCGTGGAGCCGATGTGCCAATAAAAGCCAAACCCTGCCCCTTCGGTGACCCAGTGCAGAATGCCTTTTATTGAAGCTGCTGGGTAGTAACCCAAGCAGCCATACTCAAAAAAATCACCATCGCATTCCAAGATCAACAGCCCGCCTTCTTGCAGCAAAACCACACGCGCCCGCTCCGCCAGTTGACTCCGGCAACTGGCTACGCTGCGGATACCCGCACCAACCTCACTTGGGGATTCCAGAGGAACTCAGGGCAAGACGAAAACCGCGCCTGCCGTAGCGGATCGACGGACCAATCCAGTCGCGGGAAGCCGACCGGCAATCCGCAGCTACGTTGCCCCAACCGCCGCCACGAATAACGCAAACCGAGCCACCTTCAGAGCCAAGGGGGTCGGTTATGGGCCCCTTGGGGTAGTCGCCGTACCGATCCGCACACCATTCCCAGACATTGCCGTGCATGTCATATAGGCCCCAGGGGTTAGGGGGGTAACTGCCCACCGG
>CAIWHS010000558.1 GCA_903912515.1 uncultured Planctomycetaceae bacterium | reverse complement strand
GTGCCATCGCCCGGCACAAACCCAGCAACGCTGATTTCGTCGCCGAATACACATTCCGCTTTTCCTTGCTCAACAGCCCCATGATGGAACTGATATGCACAATCCTTCCCCAACCCCGGGCCTTCATACCCTTGCACAACGCCCGGCTTAAAACCATCACGCTGTTCAGGTTCAAATCCATCACCGCATCCCACTCAGCATCATTAATCTCATCTATTGCCTGCGGTTTGTTGGTTCCAGCATTGTT
This sequence comes from uncultured Planctomycetaceae bacterium, assembly GCA_903912515.1. Classification (GTDB taxonomy): domain Bacteria; phylum Planctomycetota; class Planctomycetia; order Gemmatales; family Gemmataceae; genus UBA6894. The sequence goes on along the minus strand of CAIWHS010000558.1, from coordinate 28,105 downwards.
CACCAAAATGTCCACAGCACCATAATCGCGCTGTACTACCTCGGCTAGCCGCTCCGCCTCAGACCGCTTCACCAAGTCGGCTACCACCAAGCCTTTGCGAGCCGTCCCGGTCACTTCAATCTGCCCAAGCGCCTTTTCCAATTCTCCTTCACTTCTGCTGCAAATCACCACCGAGGCACCAGCCTCGGCCAAAATTCGAGCCATTGCCAACCCCAGCCCCTTGCTGCCACCTGTAATCAATGCAGTCTTGCCATCTAGCCTGAATTGCCCGGTAAGGGTTCCCATGATGCTTGCTCCCTGGTACAAGTTCTGAGTTCATCCATTTTTTTGCCAATACACCATCCTTCCACCACCCCCAGCCCGCCGCAAGGGTTGCCAAACCAAACTGATTTCAGGCTTTAAGGCGTTTTCACCTTGACTCTAGACTGCCCGCCAAGGCATGGCGCACGTAGCGAGCGAACCGGGGGGTCCTGCTCGTGGGGGAAAATCCGTTCACTATGTCTGCGCGCATGTTCATTGCCAGACTTGGCCTGCTCCTGCTCACATCCCTGGTGGTGTGCGCCGGCTGCATGCACACGCGTGAAAACGATAATCAGGCCAAATCATGGGGCGTCCGCCGTCCAACCATGCCACTCTCAGGCGTTGAGGGAGCCGATGCCATCACCATGGCAGTCTCGGTGATTGAGGTTCCACTCACAGACAACTACATTGGCCAAGAACTTTGGGCCCTGGTCGATGAACAGGCAGTCCCACTCGAAGCCAAAGCCAACTTGGCTGCCAACGGGCTGCGTGCAGGCCTATTGGGTGGCCACCCGCCACCAGACTTCCTCGCCTTGCTCACTTCGGAAAAAACTTCTGTCGCACCAAGGCAGATTCAAACACGCCTAGCCCAGCCCTACTCACCCTTTCCAGCCCTCAAGCACGAAACCCTGCGCTTCACACTTCGCGACGGCGACCAAGACGAATCAGTCGAGTTCTCCAAGGCCCAATGCCAGTGGGAAGTCACATGCAAGCCCGGCGAAGATCGTAAATTGGCGGTGAAAGTGGTTCCCATGCTGCGCCATGGCGAAATGCTCTTCGAGCCCCACTCCGTCACCGATGCCGAAGGCGTGATGTCGTGGCAACTCGCCCAGCGACAAGAACAGGAAAAATACGAGGGACTGGCCGTTGAGGTCGATCTAGCGCCTTCGGAATATCTCGTTATTGGCTCAACTAACAAGCCAGGCGATAGCCTTGGTTCCTCCTGGCTCACCCAAATCGATACCGAGCGCCCTGTCCGCCACCTCTTGGTTATTCGCGTTGCTCGCCACGGCCAAGCCCTAAAGGCTTCAGCCCCCGATGCTCCCAAGCCGCTGGCCCTCCAGGCCCAAGAACAAACCCTCTCTCCCTAAATGCTTCCCCGGCACCAACACCACGCTGGCGTTGTCCCAAGGGTATAGTGTTCTGTGCGTGGTCTGGGCGGTTCCAGAGCCATCAACCGGCGCATACCGGAGACGACCTAGTGTCCACCCCTCGCCTAACTCTTCCCAAATTCAATGGCCCCTCCACAGCTGGGGCCCGCATTGCCCACCGCCAGGCCTGCACTGCAGCTGAAGGGCCCGGGCTGCGTTACGCCCTCTGGTTCCAGGGCTGCCCCCTCCGCTGCCCGGGTTGCTGCAATCCCCATTTCCTCAGCTACACGGGCGGCGAATATATAACCCTCGAAACCCTGTTGTCCGAAATCACCCAAGCAAAAACCGAAACCGGCATCGAAGGTATCACCCTTCTAGGCGGCGAACCCACCGCCCAGCCCGAGGCCTCCCTGGCCCTTTCCCTACACGCCCGCATTCTGGGCCTCAACACTCTCATCTTCTCAGGGCACACCCATGAAGAACTCCTTGCCCGAAACCATCCCCCAATCAACGAACTGCTAAGCGCAACCGACTGGCTGGTCGATGGCCCCTACGATCACACCCAGCCCGAACCTGTACGCCGCTTCATAGGTTCCGCCAACCAGCGCCTCCTCACTCTGTCGGGCCGGGTCTGTCCCGATGACCCGCGCTGGCTAGGGACAAACACCTTGGAAATTCGCCTGAAGGATGGCACCATCGAGGTCAACGGCTTCCCAACTGCAAGCTTGGCCAACCTAAGCCCGTGGTTGGCCAAACCCGCCCGATAGCTCAGGTAATTGGAGTTTTGACCATGCGCTTATTGAACACCATGCACACCCAAATTCGCACTAGCGCGCTCATCCTCTCGGCCATGGTCTTATTTGCTTTGCCGGCCCATGCAATGCTTGCCGATCGTTACCTGGTCGGTATCAAACTTCGGGCCTTCGAGGCTGCCTGGGAGTCCCAGCCCAACGAGACGATGCGTAAAAACGCCGCCGCTACACTCGAACCCCTCACCTTCACCTTCCTGTCCGGCAACCTCTCCCGTGCTGCCCAACTCCTCGACCAAGCCACCACCAAGCTGGTGGAAATCCCCGAGGCAGACCGCTGGATCCAGCCGGTCGCAGTGCGTGTCACCCAACCGCTCATCGATCTCAAAAATCGCCAGATCAAAGGCAAATATGTTCTGATCTACAAGCCCCAAGCCGCCATCCCGCCGGAAGGGTCCATCCAACTGCTCGACCAGACGGGCAAGCCACTCTCAAAGCCCATCCCTGTAGCAGACCTCGCCCAAGCCAACCTCGATTTCACCGCTACTTTGCCTGAGGGCATTCAAGCTGGCCCTTATAAAATAAATTACCAGATAGCTATTAGTGGCAATAAGCTTGCAGGGGGTGCCATAAGCCTCTTCATTGTCAATGATCTGGGCAATAAACTCGAAAGCCTCGGGCAAAAGGCCGAATCAGTCAGAAAACTCCCCCCTTCCATCGGCCGCTCCACCTGGCTGCTGCTGCAAGGCCGTGTCAATCAGGCCGCCCAAGGCAAAGACCAGGAAACCGACTACCCCCTCGCCCGCTGGCTTACCGATTTGGACCAAGGTTTCGATCAGGTCTGTGCCGGCAAAATGTGGCCAGCCCCCGATAGCCCCAGCCCACTCTGGTTGGCTTTGCCAATGGGCCAAACCGACAAAGTGATCCGCATCGAAGGTGCTAACCGCGATGGAAAAACCCCCCTCACATGCGTCGTCGCATTGCATGGTGCCGGTGGCAGCGAGAATCTCTTTTGCGAGGGTCACGGTGCCCTCGCCCCCAAACTTGCTGTCAAAAATGGCTGGCTTCTGGCCAGCCCGCTTAACGGCCCAACCGACGATTTGCTCGATAAACTTGCGACATGGCACCCCATCGACAAATCAAGGGTGGTCACAGTCGGCCATTCCATGGGGGCGGCCAATGCCACGGCTTGGGCCGCCCGTAAGCCCGAACAATTGCGCGCTGTCGCGGCACTCGGTGGCGGTGGCCGCGCCGGCAAAGGCGAGCCCTGGAAAAAATTACCTTACTTTATCGGCATAGGGGATAAAGACTTCGCCCTCAAGGGCGCCAAGGCCCTGGCGGAATCCCTAAAACAAGCGGGCAGCGATTCCGTCACCCTCAAAATCTACCCAGGCCTCGAACACCTCACGGTGGTTCAGGCCTGCTTGGATGATGTTTTTGCTTTCTTCAACAAATCGTTAGACAAATAAACCAAGGTTGTCCAAACGGACATATCACCTCAACCCGCACTTGCTCCTCACCAGCTCCAAGGTGGCTCTTGCGGTGGCACGAGCCTTTTCTGCGCCCTTGCGCAGCCATTGCTGAATCTGCCCCATATCGCTGGCCAATTCCCGCCGCCTCTCACGCGCCTGCGCGAAATAAGCGTCAATCAGGCTCAGTAGCTCGGTTTTTGCCACTCCATAGCCCATACCGCCAGCCTGGTACTTTGTCGCCAGCACCTCACCCTGCTCGGGCGTGGCAAACAGGCTGTGCAAGGCAAAAACATTGCAGGTCGCCGGGTCTTTAGGCTCCTCCACCGTCTTCGAATCAGTCACCACCCCCATCACCGATTTTTTCAGGGCTTTCCCTTCCGCAAAGATGTCAATGGTGTTGCCATAGCTTTTGCTCATCTTTTGCCCGTCAGTTCCGGGAACCTTGCTCGCAGGCGTCAGCCGATAATCAGGCAGCGGAAAAGTGTCGCCAAATCGGTTGTTAAACTTCACCGCTAAATCCCGGGTGATCTCCAAATGCTGCACCTGGTCCTTACCCACAGGCACCAAATGCGACCGATAGGCCAAAATGTCCGCCGCCATCAGCACCGGATAGGTGAACAACCCCACCGACGAATCCAGCCCTTTGTCCACCTTTTCCTTATAGCTGACAGCCTTTTCCAGTAACCCCATTGGCGCCACTGTCGACAAAATCCACGACAACTCACACACCTCGGGCACATCCGATTGGCGAAAAAAAGCGGTCTTTTCAGGGTCCAAACCCAGTGCAAAATAATCCAGAGCCACATCCAGCACATTCTGACGCAGCGTTGCCGCGTCATGCACCGTTGTCAAAGCATGGTAATCAGCAATAAAATAGTAACACTCCCCATCGCCTTGTGCGGCGATATGCTGCTTCACTGCACCGAAGTAGTTGCCCAGATGGAGTTTACCCGAGGGCTGCACACCGCTCAAAATGCATTTGGGGCCTTGCGGACTTTTCAAGTTAGCGGAGCTCACAGGCTTTACCTCATCCATAGGCTCTCATGGCCCAGAAAAACTGTATACTATCCTTTTCATTCAATGCCATGGACCACTTGTTGGCCACAGGGTTTGCACCAATGTGCGGCAATCTCTTAACAACAACGGCACTTTGGGTTATTGAATAAGTAGGGGAGGCCTAACGCGCCTCCTGGTTCTCCGGTCCGAGCAGCAGAGAGGCTCCCGTGATAGAGGTCAGCCAACTCACCAAGTATTACGGCGATTACGCCGCAATCCGTGATGTCACTTTTCAGGTAGGCCGCCAGCAAATTGTCGGATTCCTCGGCCCAAATGGTGCCGGTAAGTCCACCACCATGCGAATCCTGGCCGGCTTCCTGACCGCCAGTTCCGGAAAAGCAATTGTCGCCGGCCACGATGTTCTAACAGACCCGCTTGCCGCCCGCGCTTCCATCGGCTACATGCCCGAAAATTGCCCGCTTTACCCAGAAATGCGCGTCGCCGAATATCTCGATTTCCGCGCCGGACTCAAAGGCATGCATGGGGCCGATGGCCGCAAGCGTGTCGAGGCGGCAATGGAACGCTGCTGGCTTTCAGATGTTCGCCGCCAGCTCATCGGCACCCTTTCCAAAGGCTACCGCCAGCGCGTCGGCCTTGCAGACACCCTGTTGGCTGACCCGCCCGTCCTCATCCTCGACGAGCCTACAAGCGGTCTCGATCCCACCCAAATCATCGAAACGCGCAAACTCATTCGCCAGTTAGGCGAACGCCACACCGTGCTGGTCAGTAGCCACATCCTCAGCGAGGTGGAAATGACCTGCGACCGCGCCGTTATCATCGTTGGTGGCCAAGTGGCAGCCCAAGGCAAACTTGCCGAGATGGTACCAGCAGGCGGCCGGCTCGAAGAATTCTTCCTCCGCTTGGTCGAGGGCAATACAGCACAAACTGTGAATGCCTAAACATCCAGCTCATGCAAAACTAACCTGACCATTTTCAACGGTTTTTTCGGGAACCCTTACCTATGTCAAATGGATCATCCATGCTGGCAAGCTTGGCTTGGTTGTCACTAGGGATAGCTTTCCTGGTGGTGACAGTACTCGCTGTTTGGGGCGTCTGGGGCGCCCGCAGCCTGGTACGCCGCGAGTTTATGTCCTTCTTCTATTCACCCATCGCCTACGCTGTGCTGGTGGTTTTCTTGGGCTGCCAAGGATTTATTTTCTCAGGCACCCTCGAGCTACTCAACGCCACCGGCCCTCGCGGGGTCGAATGGCCCCTCCAGCACGGCTTGTCCAGCCCAATCTTTTGGCTGGTTTTCCTAGCCATTCCCCCGCTGCTCACCATGCGATCTTTTGCAGAAGAGCGCGCCTCGGGCACACTCGAAATGCTCATGACATCTCCCGTGCGTGATTGGCAAATCGTTCTGGCCAAATTCACTGCCGCACTTGGTTTTTATCTCATCCTTTGGCTCCCCACACTTTTCTACCTCCCAGCACTGCTGGGGATTCAGGTTTTGCAAGTCCACTGGGTCAATCAACTAGGCAGCATCCTCGCCCTGTTGGGTGGCCTGCTACTGCTGGGGGGCTTCTTGGTTGGCTTGGTCGGCCGTTGGCAAGGTGAAGACTTTGGCCTCGCCTCTGTCTCAGCATCCGCTGTGGGCCTTTTGGCTCTTCTGGGTGGCCAGTTCATGGCATGGCACGAGACCGAACACCTCATCGAGGCTACCTTCCAGCTAGACCCCGCTCCCGTGGCCAGTACCGCCGCAGGCCTGGTCTTGGCTGGGGCTATGTTTCTGGCGTTGGGTCTTTTTGTTAGTAGCTTGGTGCGTGACCAACTGGTGGCTGCCCAAGTGGCTCTAGCCTTGGGCCTCATCTTTGTCGCCGGCAGCTACGCTGGCTCCGTCGCTGAAGGGGGGCTAGGTTACCGCCTGGCCTACTTCCTCAGTGTGCCGTTGCACTTCGAGCGCGCCTTCACGCGGGGCGTTCTCGATATCAGTGCCCTCACGCTCTATGCGTCGGTCGCAGTCTTTTGCCTCTATTTGACAGTCCGCAGTCTGGAAAGCCGGAGGTGGGCATAATGTCTGGTAAAAACAAGGCGTCAATCACAGTCAGGCCCGATAGCCGAAAACCAGAGTGGCTAGGTTCGCTCTTGCGCATGCTTTCACGCATGGGTGGCGCCCTGGGGTTAGTGCTGGTTGGCTTGGCCCTCGCCACCGCAAGGCCCGAGGGGTCAATCACCGAGAGTGCCCGCGAGGCATGGCGCGGCCTCTTTCGGTTCACCCCAGCAGGCATCGCTCTTCTCCTCGGCCTGCTCCTTCTTCTACAGGCCGTGGTCACCGAAGCCTTCAGCCTGGTGCTCTTCACCGCCGCAAGGCGCAGCGCCTACCGCGCAGGTGCCCTGTTGCGCATTGGGCTGGCAGCACTGGCCTTGGTGGGCATCAACCTCCACGCCTTCCATAATCCCGGGCAGCTCGATCTCACTCGCAACAGTGAATTCACGCTCCCAACCGCCCTAAGGGGCGAATTGGCCGGTTTAGAACCCGGCACCACAGTCGTGGTCAACCAAATGCACCGTGTCTTCCCGGGCATCTCCGATAAACCAGACCGTTTCGATCTCGCAGCGGAACGCAAAATCCTCGAAAAGGTTCGCGATCTGGTTGATCTGGTTCGCCGCGAAAGCGGTGCCTCCCTCCGTGTCGTAGAACTCGATGTCGAAGACGAGGGATACGACCGCCGCCTCGATGAACTCACCAAAAACTCACCCAAATTGCGTCAAGCCATCGACCAAGCACCCGAAAGCAGCCTGTTCTTCCATGCAGGCATGGCCAAAGGGCGCGAACAGGTTCAGCGCCTGGGTTTCCGCGAATTCCTTCGACTCGACAAGAAAACCAGCGAGCAAGAAGGTAATCTCGTTCTTCTCCCCCAAGGCATACCGGTAGATACCCACCAGGGAGATGCCCCAGGTGCCTACCCCTTCATTAGCAAGTTAGTGAATCTCGAATCCCGCAAACCCAAAGTCGCCATAGGCGTCATCCACGAATGGCTCACCAGTCGCGGTACCGATACCTATGGCTTGGTTGGCCTACGAAAAGCCCTGTCCGGCGGCGGCTTCGATGTCACCGATCTAGTGCTCAAACGACTCGGTCGCAGTCCTCAACCGGTCATTAGCACCTTCGAGGAAAGCCGGGTCGAGCGCCTAGAGCAGCGCCTCAAAATTCTCGAAGAGGGCAAAGCCCAGCGCCGCCTCTACCGCGAAAAACAGCTCTACCCCACGAAGAAATTCTTCCAGGAGAAATCTCTGGCAGATGTCGAGGCCGCCTTGGCCCGCCAAATTCGCATGCCGCGCGATCCCAAGGAAAAACAGGAATTTCTCACCGAGCTCAAAGCCAGCCAACTCGAGGCCATCGAGGATGACCTCAAGCTGCTCGACCAGGTTGATCAGCAATCCGATGATCGCGCCAAACAAACCCGTTCCGAGATCGCCACCCTGGGGCCCGAGTCACTTGCCGAACTGCGTCGCAATACCGATGTGCAAGGCAAGATGGAGCAACTACTGGGCGATTGCGACCTGCTCATCCTTCCCCGCCCCTCGCTTTACGATGTTGTCAGCGAGGACGATCGCAACCTGCCCTTCTGGCTCCACTCGCTAGATCCCGCCCAGTTGGATGCCGTCAAAAATTTCATGAAGGCCGGCAAGCCCGTTCTTTTTGCCGTGGGCCCAACTTCTACCAGGGCCGATGACGGCCCTGTACCCGCCGGCTTCAAGGACAACGATGGTGTCGAATCCATCCTTGGCCAACTGGGTTATAGGCTGAACAAACAAACCATTCTCTTCGATGCAGAAGAGGTGGCCTTCAGCGAACGCCAAGGCGGTGGGCTCACCGGCGGTACCGAGGTGGATATCCCCCCCGTCCTGCTCGATTTCGCGCCCGGAGCAGGCATGCCCCGCGAGCGCCGCTTGGCAAGTGGCCCCACCGGCCGCATGGCCCGTCATCCGGTCCGCGAAAGCCTGGAACTCGCCGAGAGAGCCGTTTCTGGCAAGCAAGGCGACATTCGCGGACTGCAATTGCGCCTGCGTCACCCCCGCCCGGTTTATTTCGATGACACCGAAGGCCTCAATGCCAAATGGGGCGAAATCTTCCTCGCTGCCAGCACAAGCTGGAATGAGGATCAACCTTTCGCCACCGAGAAGGGCACTCCCGCCTTCCGAAGCCAGACCGGTGAGGCAGCAACCCCCGCCAATCGCGACAAAGACATCTTCTCCGAAAGGCGAAAAGGCCCCTTCCCAATTGGTATCGCGGCGGAGGAACTCCTGCCCGAGTCCTGGTTCAAGGAAGGTGAGCGTCGCCCCGGCCCAGTCCGAACCGCTGTTATCGGCGAATCCTGGTGGCTAGTCGGCCCAAGCCTCGATCCCGCCCGCGAACGACTGGCCGTCGACCTATCCCAATGGCTGGTAGGCCGCGACGATACTCTCGCCCGCAAACCCGGGGTCGAAAACGAATGGCGCTACCCGCGCCTCGGCATGACCCCCCGCGAGCAGGGCCTTTGGAGCCGTGCCGCACTGCTGGGTTTCCCCGTGCTCGCCGCTTTTAGCGGCTTTGCCGTCCTGCTCTATCGCCGGCTTCGCTAGGCCGTTCGACAAGGCTTGAAACTGTTTTTGGACATAAGACGCGCCGGTTGAATTAAAGAGTGAGAGTGTTGCGATGCGCCAGTCTTCTTGGGGTTTAATTCTTGTTGTGGTCGCTGCCTTGGGAGGCGCCGCCCTGCTGCTATCCGACCTGGGTGACCGCAAGGGTCAGGTCGTCGTGGTGGACGCGTTGTCCAAACTCGGCCCCACCTCCATCAGCGGTCTTGCTATCCGGGTAGAGGGCACGCCACCCGAGGAGGCGGTCACCCTTGCCGCCACCAAAGATGGCTGGACCATGCCCGGCAACTGGCCCATCCGCCAGTCCGAGGCGCGGGAGCTGGTTGAACTGGTGGGCAATCTTCGCACCCGTTTCGCACATGAAAAAATCCTTGAAGACAAAGAACTGAAAAAGCGCGGCCTCAAACCTGCCCAGGTGGAACTGAAGGCCACCTTGGCAGCCGGTGGCGATATCAAACTCGAGCTGGGTGAAGAAGAATCCACCGCCGGCAACAGTTTCAGCCGCCCTGTTTGGGCCCGTCTCGATGGATCGTCCGAGGTGCTCAGGCTCAGCCCAGGAACCCTCGCGGTCCTCAAGCGGCCAGCCAGCTTCTACCGCCAGCGCCGCCTTTTTGCCCAAAATCAAGAGGCCGCCCGCAAGGCAGGCGTCCGCCAGCCTAACGAAGCTGGCCCTTCCGGTGCCCCGGTGCTTGCAAAATCCTTGGAACTCAATGCTGTCGTCGCCCCGCCCGCCGACCAAAAAGATGCCCTCAACGGCAGCCTCCGTCTCGACCGGGCCGAACCAGCAGCAGGCAACCCGGCCGCCGGTGCCGCCGCTTGGCGTGTCAGCTCACCAGATGGCAAAGAACGCTTGGACTTTCTCGACCCAGCAACTGGCGATGCCGTTCTTGCCGCAGTGCCCGAAATTTGGGCCGAACGCTTCTACTTTGGTGATACCGCCACCCCCCAAAAAACCGGCCTCGATAAACCCGAACGCACCCTGGTGGTCACAGATTTGTCCGGCAATTCCATCAAACTGCTAATCGGCAAAAAATCACGCGAGAGAGCCTTCAAACGCTTGGTCCAAGCAACACCTCCTCCCGGCTTGCCACCAGGCATGCAGTTGCCCCCCAGAGAAGAGGTGGTGAAGGAAGAATTCGTCTTTGCCCAACTCGCAGACAACCCACAGGTCTTCGAGGTTCGCGCCGACCGCGTTAACCCCGTCTTCCTTTCCCGCGCCAAACTGCGCGACCCCAAGCTTGCCCGCTTCAAGACCTCCGAAGTCGAGAAGGTTCAAATAAGCGGCACCTCGCAAACCGCCCCGGTCGTATTGCTTAAAAAAGAGGGTAAATGGAGGATTGAGGCCCCCTACAACCGCCTCGCCGATGGCGCCAAGGTCGAATCCCTCCTCGGCAAACTCGAGGGCCTCGACGCCAAGGACACCGATGTCGAAGAACCCGCGACCAAGGATCTGCCCGCCGCTCTCGCCGCCGCCGGACTTGACAAGCCTGTTGCCCGCTTCGAAATCACCGTGCGCGAGGCGGACCAGTCCAAGGCCCCACCTGCCGAAGGTGATTCTACCAAAACGACCCGCCAAATCGTGTACGAGCTGGGCAACCTCGATGCCATGGCTAACAAAATCAATGCCCGCTCCGAAGGCTTGCCCCGCATAAACAAAGTCGATAACGGCTTGAAGGATCAGCCCGAGAATCAAATCGCCACCGTTGTCTCCCGCAAAGCCGGCGACTACCGCTCCACTCAGCTCTTCGATCTTGACCAAAACGCCGTCACTGGAATCACCATCGAGCGCGCCGGCAAAAAAACCGTTCTAAAACGCCAAATCGGCAAGCCCTGGATGGTCGAGGCACCCGCAGGGGAAGCCGATGCCGCCGAGGTCGACAAACTCCTCAGTACCGTTCTCAATGCCCGCTCGGCCGACTTTGTTGCCGACAACGTCCCAGCCACCAAACAAGCAGCAGAATTTGGCCTCGGGGCCGATGCCACCAGCGTCACACTTGCCATCACCCCAGAAGGCAAACCCGCACAAATGGCCAAATTGGTTCTCGGCAAGGACCGCGTTGGTAAGCCCGGCGCATTCGGCCGGGCCGAGATCGATGGCAACGCCGGCGGCAACAATCAGGGTGAGGCCCTGGTAGTCGCCCTTCAGCCCGAGGTGCGAAAGGCCCTCGATCGCGAAGCCATGGCTTTTGTTCCCAAAAGTCTTTGGTCCATCAATGAAAAAGAGGTTGTCTCCGTTACCGTCCGTCAGCCCGATGGTGCCGAATTCAAACTGGTGCCCCAACCTCCAGCCATCACACCCAATGTGGATCAACCAATGGAGGAGCCTTCCTGGAAAATCCAAGGTCCATTCGATTCTGTCACCAACATCCAGGCTCAAGCCCTCGTCCGTGCCCTTCTGTCCCCCGCCGCAAGCTCATGGCTCAGCCTGACAGATGACAAACTGCCCGAGCGTGGCCTCGACAAACCTCTCACCCTCAAGGTTGAACTGAAAAGCGGCCCCGCCCGCATCCTCATGCTGGGCAAGGAAGACCCCACAACCAAGCAACCAGTACCAGCAGAAGCTGTACCAGGTGCTGAAATTCCTGCCCTGGGCCGCTTCGCCAAGGTCGAAGGCAAACCCGGTGTTTTAGTGGTCGATGGGGCATTGGCCCGGGCGGTCAGTCGAACTGCCCTAGAACTGGTTCCCATGCCCTCAACCACTCTCGATGCCGCCCGCATCCTCAAGGTCGATTTCAAAAAACCGGTTAGTTCTTTCTCAATCGAACGCAGTACCCGTGGTGGCTGGCAATTGATCGGCTTGGGTGATTTCTCCGTCCCGGCAGACGAAGATCGCGCCCGCAAGCTCGAGGAGACTATCGCCTCCATCCGCATCTTCAAGTTGGCCGCCTTTGGCAAAGATGCCGAGGCCAAAGCCAAAGATTTCGGGCTCGATAAGCCGATTCTCGATTCCATCATTACCCTCAAACCAGTTGCCCCAGGCAAGCCTAACGAAATTAAACGCATTCGCTTGGGTACCCAACTGGCCGATAAGTCCGGTTCCTACGCCCGCTTCGATGAGGATCAGTCGGTTGTGGTTCTCGACCCGGCTGCGGTGGTCTCCCTGTCTGCCAATGCCAACGACTACCTCTCACGCAACCTGTTGCCCAAAGAGAAGCTCTCCCTCACCCGGGTGGCCCGTTCAGGCAAAGCCGGCGAACTCGTGATTGAAAAACTCCCCGCCGGCTGGAAAACCATCAAGCCCGAGGGGCTCGCCATCGACGGTTCAACCCTCTCCTACCTTCTTGAGTCTCTCGATGGTCTCGATGCCCAGTCTGCCGATGGTTGGCAACCCACTTGGATTCAGGCCGACCTCGCCAAATTTGGCCTCGATCTGCCCGAAGCAACTTGGATTTTTGAGGGTACCCTCAACGGAAAACCATTAAAACGCATCCTGCAGGTGGGTAAAGTGGCTGATCCCGCTCGCGGCACCCGCTTTGCCCGGGCCGATGGCCCGCTCGTCGGCCGAATCCCACCCGAAATTGCCAATAAACTGGTGGCCCCTACCCTGTTCTTCCAGGACCGCATCGTTGCCAAGGTGCCAGGCATCCGCGAAGCCAAAGTCACTTCTGCCGGCCGTGCACTCACCTTCCGTTTCGAGAGCGATCGATGGAAAGTCACTCAACCCGTTCAGGCCGAGACAGATCCTTCCCTGGCAGCATGGCTGGGCCAGTTTGGTCAGTTACGAGCCGGAGAATGGCTGGCCAAGAAAGATACCCCAGAAGAACGTAAGGCTCTGGGCCTCGACAAACCCGTCACCCGCTGGGAATTGTTTGCAGAGGGCGGCAAAAGCCTCGGTAGCCTCGACTTGGCTGCCCCCGGCCTCGATGGTTTCTCCGTCGCCGCTTTCACGAACGGACCTAGCCTCTTTAAATTGGATGCCGTCCAAACCCGACAGGCCCAGTCTGAGTACAGGATTCGTCAGGTGTTCGATCCGCCCTTCGATCCTACCCGCGTCCGCCGCATCACCATCACCCCGGCCGATTCCAAACCCTTCACCCTACTTCAAGTGGGCACAGGCTGGTTTGTCGAGGCAGAACCCGCCGCCAAGCCCGACCCTAACACGGTGAAGGAAACCCTCACCGCCCTTTCCAATCTCAGGCTAGTCCGGTTTGTCACAGATAAAGGCGGCAAGCCCGCTGATTACGGCCTGGATAAGCCGTTCTTCGCGCTGGAATTAGGTGCCAACCGACTGCTGTTGGGCAAACCTGTCAGCGATGCCAGCAAAGATCGATATGCGACCATGGAAGGCGTCGATGCCGGTGTTTTCGTTATCGATGAGCGCTCAGTCGAATTGCTGGCCCGTCCGCTAGCCCGTTTCGCCCTACCACCGAAAGAGGCTCCCACACCGGCACCGGCCCCAGTTCCAGGTGCCGCAGGCTTTCCTGGCGGCGGATGATTCTCTTCAGCGCATAGTCGCCGGGCGTGAATTCTCGCGCCCGGCTTCCCGCATGCGGTTATTTTGCCCAGCCTTTGGCATCAAGCCGCTTCAGCTCCCCATCAATGTCGTTACCCTCGTAAAACGACAACCAGCCCCGGCAACGCGTCGTTTGTCCCGCCTCGCAATCGGGAAATTGCGGGTCTGCATGCAGGCAAGGGCAAGGAGCATTGCCCCAAGCCCGCTGAATCGGCTCCCAACCGGTGATGATCCACCGGTCCAGATCCTTGTGCTTGGCAATCGCGTACGGTGCTACAAACTTCTTGGTGTTGTTGTCTTGGTGCGTGAAGCCGGGGGCACCTTTTAACATCACGCAATTTTGCACCCGCAAACCTGTTAATTTCTGATCGGTGCCGTTTTTTAGCCACAGCTCCATCCGCACACCATCCAGGCCAGGCACAACCCTGGTGCCAAACACAATGCCATTGGGCAACGGCCTTTCTATTTCCAATACCCCGCTATCCAGCCGCTTCCATTCCAGTTTGGGTAGCGAGATCTTTTTCAGGTCCCACAAGGTGGGTACATGCGTGTGGGCCAGATAAGTCAGTCCCAAATTCGAAAACACAGCTTCTGGAATGTCTGCAACCACATAGCCCGGTTGCTCCGGGCTATCCCAAGGCGTGAACACGCTCACCTTGCTTTCCCGTTGTGGGTTGACCGCCCCGTCCAGAAATCCAATCCGCGGGTGCCTGCCGCCAGGGTAGGGCAGTACCAATAGTTTGTCGCCCGGCCCACGCTTGGAGGTTTTTTTTCCTTCCAGCCCAAACCGCCCCATCCCATTTTGAACCTCTTCCGCCGAAAGCCCGGTCGCCTGACAAATTTCATCCACGCTGTAGCGGTGGTGCACCGCCATGTTTTCCAGCCAAAATTTTAGCTCAGGGTCGTTGCCCGGCTTGCGCGCATTGCTCACCTCGGGTGTTTGCGCGCCAATTGTTGCCAAACCCAAAAAAGTAAGACCCAAAGTCATCCAAATTCGTCGCATAGGGTGATTCCAAAAGAGTCTCAGGCTATTGCCACAACTACCTGATTATCAACTTTCATAGTCCCCTTGCAACCTTCCGCTCAAACCCACAATGCAGCCTCAATTGCAAGCCCCGGGCCAAATCCCAACATCACGCAGGGCAACTCCGCCCTACGCTCCATCATCCGTTTGGCAATAAAGAGTAGGGTAGGCGACGACATGTTGCCATAATCGCGCAGTACGCCTCGCGAATCTGCCAGCCCACCGTTTGCCATCCCCAGCGAATTCTCCGTCGCATCCAAAATGCGTGGTCCACCAGGGTGCACCGCCCACGAGCGAATGGCATCCACTGTCAAATGCTGCTTGGCAAGCCACTCGCGAAGCCACGGGCCCAAAGTGGCCTCAATCTTGCGCGGCACATCCTTTGAAAGCGACATTTCAAACCCGTGATCCCCAATTATCCAACCCATGCTGCCTCCAGTGCCAGCCACAATCTGGCTACCGCTGGCCGCAAGGCGCCAACCAGGTGCATCTTCACCCTGGTCGATACCCCTGCATATCACCGCTGCTGCCCCATCGGCAAACAAGGCATTAGCCACCACCCGACCCGGGTCCCAAGAAAATGCGCAATGCAGGCTGCATAATTCCACAGCGCACACAAGCACCCTAGCCCCAGGCTCCGCACTCACAAGACCCCTCGCTACCCGCAGGCCATTAAGGGCCCCATGGCACCCCATATAACCCACAAGGGTCCGTTCAACTCCCCGGTCAAGCCCAAGACCGTCTATCACCGCAAGGTCTATGCCGGGTGCCGTGAAGCCTGTGCACGAAACCGTCACCAAATGAGTGATGCTGCCAACAGCAGTTCCTGCAGCTTCAAGCGCCTGTCGGCAAGCGTTTAGCGCAAGGGGTGGGGCGTCCCGTTCGTAATAGCGCATACGGGTCCCAACGCTAGGCCCCTGCCAATTCTTTCTTTCCTCCGCCGATAAGCCCGCCCGGGCATCGGTCACCAAGACGCGAATGTCCTCGTCGCTCAGCGTGTTGTATTTACACACAATACCCGATTTTTCAAAAAGACTAGGCAGCCAAGTGTCCTGCTCCGGATCGGGTTCCAGTACTATACGTGCGGTTGACAACGAACGGGCCACATCATGGCGGTTCGCAGGCACGGCTGTCCCCAATCCTTCCATCAATAACTGCATCAATTGTCTCCACCGATCAGGCCGGAATCATCTTCATCCAGCCGCCATCGTTTGCCTCTGCCAGTCAACCAAGCAACCGGCTTGGCACTCCATGGTGCAAACCGTAGCCAGTCAACGGTCCAACCAACCAGCCTGGGATGACGCAAAAGCGCCGCCGAGGCGCGACACGCCATCCCACGCAAACCAATTCCAGAATGCTTGTAAATAACTCCGTCTTTTCCCAGCGCCCTGGCGATCAATCCGGGCAACTGGGCATGCGCACCCGCAAGTGCCCACCCCATCCCTTCCCCAGTGAATGGTTCAATATACCCGCCAGCGTCCCCAACGCTGGCCAGTCTGGGGGTACCTTTTTTTACCGGGTTACGCGTCAACCGCGGAGTTCCGCGCCAACGGGCATCCAGCATTCCCTCTGGCTCAGGCCATCCTGCCTCGCGTAGCAGCTTTCCCGCCAAGGCTCCAAGCCCACCCGCTTGTTTCACCGCGTCGGCCTCGCAGGCCATCGCCAAATCCAAACGCCCATCTTCCAGCCGTACCAATCCCACATAACCACCAAACCCGCAGGCCATATGAATCAGCCCCGGTTCAAAACTCTCAATTCCTTTGCCCGCCAACACCACCCCAGCACCAATCAATGACCCCTGTTTTATTGTCGGTGTCTCTCCGGTTGCTCCAGCCAAAAGCTGCGAGCTCAATCCATCAGCCGCCACGATCAGCCGTGCCCTAACTTCCACCTCGCCCAATTGATCCTGCAATTTCAAAACCGCCCAGCTTGCGTTTTCCTCCTGCCAGCGCGCTTGCACCCCATGCATTACCTTGACACCTGCTTCAGCCGCCACTTTCACTAAACCAGCGTCAAGAAGGTGCCGACTGAGCGCCATCCCTGCCGAAAAACGCAGCTCTGCAGTTCGTCCGCCTGCCCCCAAACGCATCCCGGCCAAAGGCTGCGCCGCACGAACTAGTTGCCGCACCCCCTCCAGGGGGCTTTCGACCAAGGCGGCAATCGCCCGGTCGTTCAAACAGCAGCCACACACCTTGTCCCGTGGAAACTGATCCCGCTCCACTAAAAGTGTGCGTGCCCCAAAATGTGCCAAATGGGCGGCCACATAAGCGCCCGCAACCCCGGCACCCACCACCACCACATCCCATTCTGTTTCGCCAGCGCTTCTCAATTGCGCACCAGTCGCATCACCCACATACCCGGAAAGGCAGTTTTCACGGTCGCCCCGCCAAGTCCGGCCCACCCAACCAAAGCCTCTGCCTCACTTCGGCTAAAGGCTGCCCGTATCGAAGCCGGACCATCGTGATGCACCAGTGGTGATCGCGACAAAAGGTAAGACCCAAGCGTCACCAGCAAAGTATTCAACCAGCCTCGGTCTAAATCCGCGATCACTAATCCCTTTTCAGCGATCTCTGCTAGGCCATGCAACAAATCCCGCGCTTCTTCACCCGTCAAGTGGTGCAAAAACAACGAGCTGGTCACCCAGTCGGCCTTGGGCAACGCAAGGGGCTTTTGCAGCGCATCCGCCACGGCAAAATGAATTCCCGGTCGGTCAGGAAAATCCGTGTCCAAATCAGCCGGCACGCCTGCCGCTTCGCAGCTTGCAAGGGCATGCTGCAGGGCCCCCTCAGCCCGGTCCACCGCCAAAATTCGAAGATCAATCCCTGCCGCTCTGGCTCGTTTGAACAGGCAAATGGGCAAATCCCCTCCACCCGTCGCAATATCAATCACCCGCACAGGCTCCCGGGGCCCCTTTTCAACTTCCAGCGCCTCGGCTAGGGCCTTCCAAACCTTCCCATGGGCTCCCGAAACAGCATTCAGCCGGGCCAAACCCTTCAAGGCTAATTGGTGCTCGGCAAAAGAAATTCCCGGCTGGTCCATCCATTCCATGGCCGGTTGCCGTCTGAATGTGGGGGGTTTTTCCGGGTCACACGGGTCAAAAGTGGGATTATTCCGTTCCAATGGCTTGTCCACTCCCGGTGTCTACCCACTATTTTAGCGCTTTGGCTTGGATTGCCTCGCAATCTGGCGCATGGTTTCAGTATCAGCTAACATAGCGGGGCTGGTTCGGAGGGTTTCATGCAAGCATTGCGATTGACAGCCGCTGGCCATTCCCAAACCGGTAAGCGCACACAAAACGAAGATAACTTCTGCCTCCACCCGGACCTACAACCGGATTTGGCCATTTTCGTCGTTGCTGATGGCATGGGTGGCCTTCAGGCTGGAGAAGAAGCCAGCAAGCTGGCCGTTGACCTCATCCCCAATCTCATTGTCGAGCGCATTCAAGCCAAAGACCGCCAAGACGAGGCTGTGGCAATCGCCCTCGAAATGGTCAACCAAGCCATCCTTCAGAAGGCCCAAGAAGACAGCAAATTCCAAGGCATGGGCACCACTGCGGTGGTTTGCCTGGTCACTCCCACCCGAGTCTTTATCGGTAACCTCGGCGACAGTCCGGCCTACCTGGTGCGGGGCACTCATGTCACACGCCTCACCCAAGACCACACTGTCACCGACGAGTTGGTCCGAAAAGGCTTGCTCACTGCCGAACAGGCCAAAAACCACCCGTGGCGCAACCGACTGTTCAAGTACCTAGGCTGTTCCGAATTGCATGAACTAGCAGAGATTCACGACTACCCCCCACGCCCAGGCGACCGCCTCATCCTTACCTCTGACGGCGTCTCCAATTTCATCCCCGATGCCGACTACGCCGCCACCATAGCCAAATACCCCAACCCCCAAGCCGCCGCCGAAGCCTTCACCCAACTCGCCCTCGACCGCGGCACCAAAGACAATGTCACCTGCCTCGTCATCGCCTTCGATTGATAAACCCTAAATTTTCCCTCATTTTGTTCATCCAAAAAAACCAAAAATTTTCCAATTCCTCCCTAGGAACGTTTCATGTCAGCACATGAAAATGAACCTATGAGCCAGAAAAGGCGTTTGACGGGCGGTGTGTGGCCAGCACCTCCCCTGTCAAAAAGCACCACTCAAAAAGCTCATAATACCTCTCTGCCTTTTTCTCCCCCGGTTGGTTTGGAAAGCCACGGGATGCGGATCAGATGGAAGACTGATCCGCAGGCGGTTCCCTCGGATGGGGCTTCGCCAAAAAGGCGGCTTGTAATCAAAATCTCAACCGTGAGATCGTTATAAATGCTTTCCAATAACTTCAACCAAGAGCGCCTGCCACATTGCCCCCTCGCCGGGTTGCAGGCGCCCAGCAGTCTGGCATAAGCCCTGCAGTGAAAAGGCGGCTCCCGGCTAAATCCGGGTGATCAACGCTGAGTGGTGCCCCTGCCCTGCCGGTAGGGCGGGTTTTCGTGCCTGCGTGCGCGGTCTGGTCACGGTGGTCCTCCGACCGCCGTGACCTTCCAATTCAATCAACTCCCAAGGTCCGTTGAAAAACGAGATCCCGGCGAAAAATAATGCCCAAGGTTGCAAAATCAACCGATTCATTTCCTGATTGCTCCACATCGAAAAAAAGGTTAAAATGAAATCAGGTTATTGCTTGCAGTGTGCCCGGCATTACCACCCCGCCAAAATCCTCCCACCTCTCGGGAGTTCCGCATGATTCGTTTCCATAAGTCGCAAATAATCGCCTTCTTCAGTCTGGCCATTTGGGTGCTACCCAATCTGGTTCTGGCCCTGCCCTCTGCCGCCCCGGCTGACGATGCCTTCGAGCGCGACATTCGCCCCCTACTGATTCAAAACTGCCAAAAGTGCCATAGCGACAAAAAGCAGCAAGGCGGCCTGCGCCTCGATAGCCGCCAGGCACTCCTTAAGGGTGGCGACACAGGCCCCGCCATCGTGCCGGGCAATCCCAACGATAGTTTGCTCATCCAGGCCGTCCGCCACACTGCCGACCTGAAAATGCCAGCCACTAAAAAACTGCCCGACGAACAAATCGCCAAGCTGGAGCGTTGGGTGGCCGAGGGGGCCTACTGGCCAGCCAATCAAGCGAATACAACTACCAAGGCCGATACTAAAAAACATTGGGCCTTCCAGCCTGTTACCAATCCCCCCCTGCCCTCGGTGCGCGACACCGCCTGGCCCCGCAACAGTATCGACCAATTCATTTTGGCCCGCATGGAAGCAGCCCGACTGGCACCCCTTCCACCTGCTGAATCGCGCATGCTGCTGCGTCGGGTGACTTATGACCTCACAGGCCTGCCACCCACACCAGAGCAGCAGGACCAATTCGCCAAAGATCCTTCTCCCGAGGCATACGCCCGTGTTGTCGACAACCTGTTGTCTTCCCGTGCCTATGCCGAGCACTGGGGCCGCCATTGGCTCGATCTCGTCCGCTATGCCGATACTGCAGGCGAAAATTCCGATCACCCCCTGCCCCACGCCTGGCGCTACCGCAACTGGGTGATCGACGCGCTCCAAGCCGACATGCCCTATGACCAATTCATCCGCGAGCAAATCGCCGGCGACCTGCTGACCGCCCAAAGCACTGGCAAAGAGTACGCTAGTCACATCGTTGCCACAGGCTATTGGGCCATCGCCCGTCGTTTCGGCCACGACATAGAAAAAGATCAACACCTCACGCTCGAAGATGCCATCGGCACCCTTGGTCAGGGTGTGCTTGGCCTCACCCTGGCTTGCGCCCGCTGCCACGACCATAAATACGATCCGATCAGTATGAGAGACTATTACGGTCTGTATGGCATCCTTGCCAGTACCAAGTTCTCATTCCCCGGCTGCGAACCCAAACAACAACCCGCCGATCTGGTCTCGCTAATCTCAAAAGCGGAACAAGAACAAAGGTTGAAGCCGCTAGACGAAAAAATCACCAAGCTCGAAGCCCAGCGCAAAGAATTGGCTGCCAAGCTCGACACCCTTTCCGGCAGCAATGCCACCAAATCCAAAGACTCGCTCAAGCAGTTGGGCACAGGCGTGGTTGCCGAGGGAGCCACGGTACCCCTTAAAGGCGAAAATCTTGACTCCCTGCCCATAAAAACAGGTGAAGCCCTGGTGCTCACCATCGGGCCAAACGGCGGCTACGGGGCCGACACCACCCGCCTCGACTGGGTCATAGAAGAAGTTCTGGCCAATGGCAAAGCGGGGCGAACCTGGTCCTTGAACGATCTGTTAAACGATTTTCACGCTGCTAACCCTCACTCTGACCAACTGGGTAACAACAACACCTGGTTTTTGTTGGCAAATAAGGGTGGTTACCGCCTGCTGCCCGAAAAGGCCGCCAACATCAACAGCCGTTCCGAATTGCTTGCCTGGCGTTTGACCGACAACCCCGCTGTGCTAATCAACAGTTCCAGCCAGCCCGTCAGCGTTTGGACCAACCTCGCCCCCAAAAGCGTCTTCGTTCACCCGGGCCCCGATACCCCAGTCGCCATCGCTTGGCGCAGCCCAATATCCGCCAACGTTCGCCTCCGTGGCTCCGTGACCGATGCCCACCCCGCTGCACTCGATGGCGTGAGCTGGAAATTGGAACACCAGACCTCCACACTCTGGACCACAGAACTATTGGCCCAAACCGCTGTTTCAAAAGAATTGGCAGATCTCGATGCCAAGCTCAATGAACTCAAGGCCGAAAAAAACCGCGTCCCTGTTGCCTTCGCGGTGACTGAGGGCAAACCAGCCGATACACGACTCCACCTGCGTGGCGACCCTGAAAAACCAGGTGAGGCCGTTCCCCGTAAGAATCTTGATATTTTGGGTGGCCAAAAAGTTGCCAATGCCCAAAACAGTGGCAGACTCGACTTGGCAAACTGGCTCACCTCCCCTGCCAACCCGCTGACCGCCAGGGTCATGGTCAACCGCCTTTGGCAATGGCATATGGGCAAAGGTGTCGTCGCAACCCCAAGCGATTTCGGTACCAGAGGCACCCTCCCCAGCCATCCCGAACTGTTGGATCACCTCGCCTCCCGCTTCATGCAGTCTGGCTGGAGCCTCAAGGCGATGCACCGCCTTCTGGTTTTAAGCTCCACATACCGCCAGCAGGCCGTTCCAAGTGATAACACCAACCTGTTTATAGGCCATATACGCAGGCGGCTCACCGCCGAGGAAATCCGTGACTCCCTTCTGGCTGCTACAGGCGAATTGGATATGGTGCCCGGTGAAGGGCACCCCTTCCCGCCCGAAAGCTCATGGAGCTTCACCCAGCATGGCCCTTTTGCTGCTGATTACCCCACAAACAAAAGAGCGGTCTTCCAGATGCAAAAGCGCAACCGCCGTGACAGGTTTTTAGCCCTATTCGATGGGGCCGATCCCAACGCCACCACCGCCTCCCGCGAAGCGACTACCGTGCCAACCCAAGCGCTTTATTTTCTCAACGATCCCTTCATCCGCGCCCGGGTGGCCGGGCTCGAGAAAAAATTGGCAACCCAGCCAGACGATGGTTCCCGTTTGGACTTGGCATGTCAGCTTCTGTACAGCCGCAATGCTAGCGAAAACGACACGCAAGATCTGGCCGATTTTTTGGCGGCATATCCGCCCATGGCAAAGACCCAGGCATGGAGAGGCTGGCTGGCTGTGATGCTGGCAGCCAATGAGGTGCTGTATGTGGACTAATCAACCCAACCGCCGTCAAACACTTCGTAGCATGGTGGCTGCCAGCCCCTTGATGGCCGGCATTTTGCAACCCATGTTGACCCGTGGCGAATCCCCCAGCAGCGATTCGCTTGCTCCCAAGGCCCCCCATTTCACACCACGCGCCAAAAGGGTCATATTCCTCTTCATGACCGGAGGCGTTTCTCATGTCGACACCTTCGACCCCAAACCCAAACTCACCGCCGATGTCGGCAAGGAAGTCAAGTTCGACCACCCCGAAATCAAAGACCGCCCCGGCTACGAACGCATCTTCCTGAAAAAGCCGCAATGGACCTTCCGCCCGGATCCAGCTACCGGCATTGAAGTCAGCGATCTGTTTCCGCATGTGCGGTCTCAAATGAGCGATATTGCTCTCGTTCGCTCCATGCATACCGACCATTCCAACCACTACAACGCCACGCTAGGCATGCACACAGGCTCATTCGCCTTCGCCCGGCCAAGTATTGGTTCCTGGCTCAGCTATGGCCTAGGCACCGAGAACAGCAACCTCCCCTCCTTCGTGGTCATCGCTCCAGCCCAGACTTACGCTGGTACTCAGGTTTATGCTAGCGATTTCTTGCCGGGTGCCCATCAAGGAACCTTGGTGGCTCCAGGTGCTGAACCAGTGGCCAATGTCAGGCCCGCTTTGCCTGCCGATCAGCAACAAGCCCAACTCCGAGCTCTGGAAAAACTCGGCAGGCGCCATCTCGCCAATAGGGCAAACGACCCAGCCCTCACAGCCAGAATTCGTTCCTTCCAAACCGCCTTCGGCATGCAAATGGCTGTGCCCGAGGCTTTCGACCTCACCCGCGAGACTGACAACACACTGAATCTTTACGGCCTGGGTAGAGGCCAAACAAACGGCTTCGGCTGGCAATGCCTCGTCGCCCGCCGCTTGGTCGAAAGAGGCGTTCGCTTTGTCGAACTCATCGACACCGGCTCCTCAGGGAATTGGGATTCGCATGGCGACATGATGGACCACGAAAGACTGGCCAAAAATGTCGATCGACCTATTGCCGGCCTGCTCCGTGACCTTAAAAACCGCGGCATGCTCGAAGACACTCTCGTGGTTTGGACCACCGAATTTGGCCGCACACCTTTCAATAACACCGCCGACGCCAAAGGTCGCGAACACCACAATTGGGCATTCAGCTCATGGCTTGCCGGGGCAGGAGTCAAAGGCGGTACCATCCACGGCGCCACCGACGAACATGGCATGCGCGCTCAAGACAACAAAGTCCATGTCCATGACTTCCATGCCACCATTTTGCATCTCATGGGCTTCGACCACGAACGACTCACTTACCGACACGCCGGCAGAGATTACCGCCTTACCGATGTTTCAGGCGATGTAGTCAAACCGATTCTGGCTTAATTTCCCTGCTTTCAGCCTGAACGAAGCCTCTAGAGTTGTTGTTGAATCGGAGAGCGCATGAGACTTCTAACTATCGATGAAGCCGAACTGAAGAGCTGGTTGGAGGCGATCCCCCAAGGGTCCAAGGTGGCCGAAAACGCCTTGATGGAATCCGTCTTTCCTTGGTTGGGGTTGATGGCCGGTCGCATGTTGCGACGCTTTCCCAAAGTCAGAGAATGGGTAGAGGTAGACGACATCTCCCAAGATGCCGCCCTGAGATTGCTCCGTGCCCTGCGCACCATGGAGGGCCTAACACCCGAACATTTCGAGGTTCTGGCACTCACCCAAGTTCGCCGGCAACTTTACGATCAGGCCCGTCAAGTCACTCGGAAAATGAAATCAAACAACGATGGCCTCAACCAATTGGTCACCAGCGACAGTTCCATCGACTATTCAGAGCATATCGAACAAACAGTCACTCCCGCCCAGCTTGACCGCTGGACCTCGCTGCATGAGCATGCCGAAAAATTGCCCATCAGGGAGCGGGAGGCCTTCTCGCTAACCTACTACCACAATTGGTCAACCGTCCAAATTGGCGAACTGTTTCATGTCGATGACCGAACCGTGAGGCGCTGGTACCAATCAGCCTGCGAGGCCCTGCGTGAACAACTGGGAGCAGATGCGCCAGTTGGTTAAAGCACCAATCCATTCAAACCCCAGGGTTGCGCCAAACTTGGGTGCCGTCCCCTTTGGTCATGCTTTCCAACTTTTCGGCTTTGCGGTCATAAATGAATTGGGTTGGCTTTTCGTGCTCAAGAATCCACCCGGCTTGATGAAAGATATCCATAATGTCTCCATCCAGCTTCCTCGAATGGGTTCCCACAATCAGCCGCCGCACCCGTTTGGTCAGCTCCTGTATCCCAGCGCGGCATATGTCCGCTTCCCAACCCTGAACATCGATATGAACCAGATCCCATTGCGGCATGCGGCACAGCAAATCACCTATCGCGAGCACCTCCACCTCTTCCAGCTTCGCCTGCTCACCACCCATGACAGAAGCGAGGTAGGCCGCATCAGCCGGGTCGTTACCCTGGGTGGGCCGGGCTCCCCATTGATTGGCCGGGTCTTCCACCTTGGGGAAAAAGGCCTTTCCAGCTGTGGCCCCTACCGCCGCGCGGAGAAGGGTGTGCTCTTCCGGCTTGAATCCATTATCCATCAGATGCTGCCGCAAACTGGCATAGTGCCCCTGGTCCGCCTCAACACCCAGCATGTCAATCGCCTCAACCCCAAGGTGCCTCGCAGCCACAGCGCCCGACACAAGCCAAGGCCCCCAGCCAGCCCCCAATTCCATCACCCGGTACCTTCCCTTGGCATCCAGCACGCTTTTCAAAAGCCCAATATGCTCAATTGTCTCGGCATGCCAGTCGCCGCCAGGCACCGGAATCTCTTGCAAATGCCCAGCCAGCACCCGCACAGGTTCCGCCAAGCTTGCTGGTCGAGTCCGCACCCCCAGGTAATCCTTCAAAAACCCCGGCTCCGCCTCCCGGCGAATGCCTTTGAATTTGTCAAAGATCCGAAGATCTTCGGGCGAATAACCCGCGTACCGGTGCTGCCAAGGGGTATCCCAAACAGGGGCTTGCCCATACAGGGTCTGTTTCAAAATCGATTTAAAGCGACCGAAGAGAGGCATGGCTAGCTCCGAATTAGGATTCAACCTCTGTTTACCCTCTTAATGCCCGAACAAACAAGAAGAAACCAGAATGCGAAACCTGCAATTTCAATCAGTTTTTAATTATTGACAGCACTAATTTGCTAACTTGAAAGGGTAGAAATCAAGCTTTTACAAAAAGGATTCCAGTATGGTTTACTTTTTTGCAACCCTTACCCTGGCCTTGGCCCAAGAACCGGTTATTTCCGGCCCCCAAGTAGGGGAAAGCATTACGCCTTTCAAAGTGAAGCTGGTCTTGGGGGATATGGCCGGTAAAGAGACCCAATTCGCTAATTCGGCCCATGAGGGCCCCCAGGTTTTGATTTTTGTGCATGAGGTGAATCGCCAAACCGTGGCAATGACTAGGGTTTTGGCCAATTACGCCCAATCCCGCGCCAAAGACGGCGTGGCAACAGGAGTTGTCTGGCTGGGGGAGGATGTCACCGAGACCGAGAACAACATCAACCGCATGAAGCACGCCTTGGCCGAAAAGGCACCCACAGGGATTTCACTCGACGGTCGTGAAGGTCCAGGTGCTTACGGCTTGAACCGCAAAGCTTCGCTAACCATCTTGGTAGCCAACAAGAAAAAGGTCACCGCAAACTTTGCACTGGTTCAGCCAAGCCTTCAAGCTGATCTGCCAAAAATACTTGCTGCACTTGTCAAGGAAGCAGGTGGCAAAGTTCCCACCTTGGCTGAAATGGAAGGCCGCAACGAGGCCATGCGGCCTAACCAGCCTGCCAAGCAAGACCCAAACCTTCGTCCCCTGTTGGGCCCGGTGATTCGCCTCGATGCCAAACCTGAAGAGGTGGAAAAAGCAGCCTTAGCTGTCGAAGAGTACATCAAACAAAACCCTGCGGCTCGCACAGAAGTCGGCAGGATTGCCACCACCATTGTCAACAGCGGCAAGCTCGATACTTACGGCACCCCCAAGGCGCGGGACTTCCTGCGGGAATGGGCCAAAAAATACGGCGCAAAACCCGAAAATCAAGGTAAAAAACCGTGAATCCCTGGTGGCTAATCACGACTCTTGTGGCGGGTTTGCAAACCCCTGAACCTGATTTTGCCACGGAAATTATCCCCGTTCTTACCAAAGCCGGCTGTAACAGTGGCGCTTGCCATGGTGCGGCGGCTGGCCGCGGTGGCTTCAACCTTTCGCTTTTCGGCTCCGATCCAGCCGCTGATTTTGAATCAATCGCCCAAGCCCTCAAAGGCCGAAGGGTCAACACCAAGCACCCAAGCCAAAGTCTGGTGCTAAAAAAACCAACCGGGCAAATAAACCACGGGGGAGATGTAGTCCTTTCCCAAGATGGAGCCGGCGCGGCACTTCTGGAAAAATGGATCGCATTAGGCGCCCCTGCGGGCAAATCCCGGAAACTCAATAAATTCGCGATCAGAATCTCATCCCCACTCCTTGAAAAACCAGGTTCATCCACCGAAGCGAGAGCCTTCGCCGTGTTCGATCAGGGGCCAGAGGTGGATGTAACACCATGGACCACATTCGTTTCCTCCGACAGCTCCTCAGTCGCGGTAGACGCTGAAATGGAGCCGGGCAATCCGGCAACGATCACAGTCAACCGCCCAGGCAGGCACAGCGTCATAGCAAGGTTTTTAGACCGCGTCATCCCGGTCACACTGACCGTGCCGATAGGCACCCAACCAGTCGATGTCAAACAGATGCCAACCTCAGGTTGGATTGATGATCAAATTAACAGGTCTCTATCGCTACTGCGTCTTGCCCCCGCCCAGCCAGCGGACGATGCAACTTTCCTGCGCCGGGCAACCTTGAGCCTGACCGGTACGCTGCCAACCACCACCGATTTGGAAAATTTTTTAGCCGACCCATCATCAGAGAAGCGGGCCAGCCTGATCAACCGTTTACTCGACAGCGAAAACTTTACCGACTATTGGACACTTAAACTAGCCAGATTGTTGCAGGTCCGCTCACCGGGCAACGATAGGGAAAGTGCGCTTGCCTATGGCACCTGGCTGAAAAATTCCCTTCAGCCCGCCAACCCGATGGGTATGGACCAGTGGGCCAAATCTTTGTTAATCAGCACGGGAGATTCACGCCAAATTGGGCCTGCCAATTTCACCCGCCAAACTAACGATCCAAGGGCCCAAGCCGAAATGGTCGGCAGGGTGTTTCTGGGGGTGCGCCTGCGGTGTGCCAATTGCCATAACCATCCGCTGGATCGTTGGACCCAAGATGACTACCACGGCCTGGCTGCCATTTTCGCAAAACTCGACCGCGGCCCGGTGGTGAAGCTGACAAATCGTGGTGAGGTGACAAACCCGCGTACTGGGCAACCAGCTATTCCACGGTTGCCGGGTGAAGGAAATACCGCAGTTGGGGTTGATCCCCGCATCGAATTTGCCGACTGGTTAACCAAACCCGAAAATCCGCTGTTTGCCAAAGCCCAAGCCAACCGCATTTGGAAAGCGCTGTTCGGCAGAGGCTTGGTAGAACCGGTGGATGATTTGCGCGACACCAACCCCGCCACCCACCCGGCCTTGCTAGACAGGCTGGCATGCGAATTGAGGGACATGGGCTACGACACCCGCAAATTGTTGCGCTTGATTGCCCTGACTCAGGCCTATGCCAGATCT